>DASQYN010000537.1:0-5820 GCA_035639215.1 Burkholderiales bacterium | reverse complement strand
CCGACGTTCCTTCCGGAACCCTCGTAGTCGCATCGGAAAACAGCGACAATCTGCGAGCGATCTCGCCTTTGGGCGCCATCAAGATCATCGCCAACGTCGGCTCGGCGGAAATGGTGAGCTTCGTGCCGCTCAATCTCGGTGTCAGCGGCAACCCGTTGGAGGGCTTCTACGCTGCCAACTACGCCTTGGATGTGATCAAGGCGCCGGCAATCGACTTCTCGGCGTACCTGGGCGACATCATCGTTACAGGCGAGCTGACCCATGACGTGACCGACCTCCACTGGAACGGCTCGACGTTTGTATCGGCTTTGATCGGGGTTTTTCCCAATCAGCCGGAAGACGGCATCTTCGTGACCGCGGCCATCCTGAACCCCGGCTGCGAGCAGACCAACACCTGCGGCGCGAGCGTGCCCGAGCCTGCGACCCTCGCGCTTCTCGGCATCGGCCTCGCGGGGCTAGGACTGCGCCGACGCAAGCGGCCGAGCTGATTCGCAGCTCAGCCGGCGAGGACGGCTTTCAACGCCTCGGCCGAGCCGCCCCGCAGCCCGCGCCAGGCGGCATTGCCGGCGAGCTCGGCGACGATCAGCTCGTCGGCGGGCGAGAGGTGTTCCTTCAGCTCGTCGCGGATCTGGGTTGGCGTCTTGTCCGAGTTGACGACCCAGGTGGCGTCGAGGCAGGGCCAGGCGCGCGTGCCGACGCGGTCGATCGCTTCGACGAGGGCGACGTAGTCGTGGCCGGGGGCCTTGAGCGAGCAGCCGATGATGTAGCAGGGCATTCGTCCCTCCGAGGCGGCGCAGTATAAGGCGAGGGAAAACGCAGAAAAGCGCTCTTCCGACGGGCGGCGGGAAGGCGGCCGCAAACGCAAGGCTTCGCAAGATCGCGCCTCCGGCCTCTGGGCGGCCGCGCCGGGCTTTTCTATATTTCGAGGGTGATTCAGCTTCCCGCAAGCAAAGGCGAGGAAACGGCGCAGCGGCGGATCGTCTCGCCGGTGGAGCTGCGGCGCTGGCTCACCGCCGAGATACGCAAGCACGAGGGCTGCGGCGAGGTGTGCGTCATCGGCGTCACCCGGCTGCAGAAAGCGGGATCGGACGGCTGCAACTGGAGCTATCACCTGGTGGTCGAGCCGGCCGGCGCGGCGGCGCTCGCCTACACGCTCGCCTGCATCGACGCGGTCACCCGCGGCCGAGCGCTTTTCAACCTGAGCCTTTAGCCTGAACCTGAGCCTTTAGCCTGCTGCGGCGAACGACTTAGACGAACACCAGCACCGACTTCATGCTGTAGATCTGCACGTAGACGTCGGCGAAGAAGTACGGCAGGTAAGCGACGGCGGCGAGCGCGAAGAGGACGAGCTCGCGCGGATGGCTGATGTAGATGCCCCTTTCCGGCGCAGACACGGCCGCGGGGGCCGCCTCGGCGACCGGCTCGCCGGCCTTGCGCACGATCCGCCGCCGGCCGGCTTCCTCGAGCCAGCTCGCGAGGTCCTGATCGTGGAAATCCGGGTCCGGCACGGGAGGGCGATTCTTCGCGCCTTTTGCCTTCTTGTCCAGTGGACTAAGCGGCTAACGGCCGCAGTAATGGGCGACTTGCTTCAGAGCGGCTTCGCAGCCGCGTGTGCCGTACCACGGCTCGCCGCTCGCGCACTGCGTGCGGACATCCTCGCGCGCCTGCACGCAGGAGGCGGCGTTGTCCGAGGCGGTGCAGACCCGCAGCACTTCGCTGATTTCCCTTTGGCAGTCGCTGCCGGTGACGCAGATCATCCGCGATCTGGCGACTGCCTGAGCGCAGCTCGGCGGGGCGTCGATCCGCTTCTGCGGCTCCTGCGCCGCGACGGGCGCACAGGGAAGCAGAACCGCGGTCACGAGCGTCACCCTTTGTAAAAACGCCATGGCGGGAGCGTATCGTAAGGAGATGTTAGGAAGCGCTTCCTTTTCTCAGTGAACGCCGCGCCGCTTGGCGCCGGCAGTCGGAAAGTAAGCAAAAGCGATAAGACGCGGTGTATGCTTCGCGCCTCGGAGATACTCAGTAACAGGTAGTGAACGTCGGCAGGTTGTGAACGGGGAGGCAGCGATGCTCAGCCCAGAGATTCGCGTCATGCTGGTAGACGCGCATCGGCTCGTGCTTTCGGGCTTGCAGCGGATCATCAATGACGAGAAGCCGGCCATGGCGGTCGTCGCCATGGCGCAATCCGCCGAGCGGGCGGTCGGTCTCGCCGACGAAGCGAAACCCAACGTCATCCTGATCAACGCGGCGCTCGCGGCGAAGGACGATGCCGCGATCGTGCCGAGCCTCATCAACGGCTCGGGAAGGCGGGTGCTGGTGCTCAGCGACTCGGAGTCCGACCAGCACGAGACCGCGCTTTGCCGCGGCGCGTGCGGCGTGGTGCGCACCGACGACGCGCCCGAGGTGCTGATCAAGGCGATCCGCAAAGTGCAGGAGGGCGAGCTCTGGCTCGACCGCTCGACGACCGGGCGCCTCTTCGTCGAGCTCTCGCGCCAGCACAAGGGCCTCGCCGCGCTCGACCCGAACAAGCGCCGCGTCGATTCGCTCACCACGCGCGAGCATGAAGTGGTGCGCACCTTCGTGACGCAGCCCGGCGCCGACAACAAGACGCTCGCCAACACCCTGCACATGGGCGAGCACACGCTGCGCAACCACCTGACGCGCATCTACGACAAGCTCGGCGTGCCGAACCGCGTCGAGCTCTACGTGTTCGCGCAGCGCCACGGCCTCGCCGGGCCGTCGAAGCTCTAGCCGAAATTCACCGCGCCTAGCGCAGAAGCCACACGCCGAGCAGCGCGTGGGCCAAAAAATACGCCAGCCACAGCCAGCCGGCGGCGGTACGCCAGCCGTCCGCCTGCGGCCATTCGACCTCCGCGGCCCCGCCCGCGCCAGGCATGACATCCCTCCCGCTATCGGTCCCCGACATTTAGTGGCTCCGCACGCCGCTGAGGGGCTATATAGGTGTTTTTCGGTATCTCGTCGGACGGCTCAGAGAATACTCCGAAAGTCAATGCATGACACGTGTCATGGTTTTATGATCGGAATAACCATGACAACACGACCTATCAAAACGGTACTCGTCGCCCGCTCACGACGTTCCGGGTCGGTCCAACATCTCTCCAAGGCGCATCGCGCGCCGTCCCAACTCCCGAAAGGCCGATGTGGCCGGACGTAAAGAGGAGCGAGTCCCGACCGAGATGAAGGTGAAGCTCGAAGGGGGCGAAGGCACGGCGCGCAACGTGAGCGCGAGCGGGATTTACTTCCTGACGGACGTGCCGTTAAGAGAAGGGCAGCCGGTGGAGCTGAAGCTGGAGTTCAGCGACTTCCCGAGCGGTCCGCTGGAAGTGACCTGCGACGCACGCGTGGTGCGCATAGAAAAGCAGGGAGCAGTATCGGGTGTCGCCGCAACGATCAGCAGCTTCGAGTTCCGCCGCATCGGCGAGTAAGGAGCGGGCGGCGGCGGCTTTGGGCTAGGGAGAGAACGTTGAGCACGCTGCAGGCAAGACTTCCACGTTGGTTGAACACGTCCGTAGTTTCTGCGCCGTTCGCGGCGCCGGCTAGCCCCGCCGCCTGGGGATCCACTGCGAGCGAGGAGCGGGCCTTCCAGCCCAGCTCGGACGAGAGCGCGCGGTTCGTGCACGTCGTCTCGGAGTGCGCGCGCATCCGCCGCCACGTCGACCTCTACCGCTGGCTGAGCAGCGAGGTGCAGCACTTCCTGCCGCACGAGATCCTGCTCACCGCCTGGGGCGACTTCGCCACCTGGGACCTCAAGCTCGACCTCACTTCCGGCCTGCCCGGCGTGCGCACCGCCGAGCTCGAGAGCTGCCGGGTCGAGAACCTGGTTCGCCAGGCCTACGCGCGCTGGATCGATGCCGGGCGCAAGGCCATCATTCTCAAGCCCGGGGAGGCCGCGCCCGACGCCTGCGCTTGCGCGGTGCACGCGGCGATGCGGCGCATGCGCGGCATCCTGGTCCACGGCGTGCACGACAAGCGCTCCGGGCACGACAGCCTCTTCGTCGCGTTCACCTCCGGCTCGTTCACCAAGGGCCGCAGCCTGCAGCGCTTCCTCGCTTTCCTCGACCCGCTGGTCGCGCAGATCGACGCCGCCTTCCGCAAGGTGCCGGCGCTCGTGCTGGGCGAAGGCCGGCGCGGCGCAGGCGACGGCGCGAACGTGCTCGACCTCAGCACGCGCGAGCTCGAGGTGCTCGAGTCGATGTGCCGCGGCCGGACCAACCTCGAGATCGCGGCGACGCTCGCGATCAGCCCGTTCACCGTCAAGAACCACGTGCAGCGGATCTTCCGCAAGATCGGCGTCACCAACCGGACGCAGGCCGCGGCACGCTACGCCGAGGCGCTGCGGCAGGCCGCGCCGCTGCCCGCCAGCCTCGGCACGAGAGCCGCCGACCAGATCGCGTAGCGGTGGCTCCGATCGAGGTACGCGGGCTCGCGTCCGAGGACGCGCCTCGGTGGGAAGCTTTCGTCCGGCGCTCGGCGCAGGCGAGCTTCTTCCACCGGCTGGGCTGGCGCGAGGTGATCGAGGGCTGCTTCGGCCACCGCACGCACTATCTGCTCGCCGAGCGCTCGGGCGAGATCGCCGGCGTGCTGCCGCTCGCCGAGGTGAAGAGCTTTCTCTTCGGCCATGCGCTCGTCTCGCTGCCCTTCTGCGCCGTCGCCGGCATCGCCGCCGACGACCGCGAGGCGGCCTCGGCGCTGCAGAATGCGGCGCGCCGGCTCGGCGAGAAGCTCGGCGTGCAGCACCTCGAGCTGCGCCACATGGAACCCTTCGATGCCTCCTGGCCCCGCCAGGAGCTCTACGCGTGCTTCCGCAAGACGCTCCTGCCGGAAGTCGAGGCGAACCTGCTCGCGATCCCGCGCAAGCAGCGCGCCATGGTGCGCAAAGGCATCAAGCTCGGGCTGCGCAGCGAGCTCGACGCCGGCGTCGAGCGCTTCTTCGCGCTCTACGCCGACAACGTCCACCGCCACGGCACGCCGCCGCTCCCCAGGCGCTACTTCGCGGCGCTGCGCAAGACCTTCGGCGAGGCCGCCGAGGTGCTCACCGTCGTCGATGCCGCCGGCAAGCCGGTCTCGAGCGTGCTCAGCTTCTATTTCCGCGACGAGGTGCTGCCCTACTACGCGGGCGACTGCGTCGCCGCGCGCGACCTCGCCGCGAACGACTTCAAGTACTGGGAGCTGATGCGCCGCGCCTGCGAGCGGGGTGTGCGCATCTTCGACTTCGGCCGCAGCAAGCAGGGCACCGGCCCGTTCGACTTCAAGAAGAACTGGGGCTTCGAGGCAAAACCGATGGCCTACGAGTATTGCCTGCACCGCCGTTCCAGCATCCCGGAGAACAATCCGCTCAATCCGAAGTACCGCGCGCTGATCGCGCTCTGGCGGCGCCTGCCGATCGGCGTGGCGAACGCGCTCGGTCCGCATCTCGTGAAGAGCCTCGGATGAGCCTGGAGCCGCTGCTTTTCCTCGCCCATCGCCTGCCCTATCCGCCGAACAAGGGCGACAAGGTGCGCTCGCACCATTTTCTCAAGCACCTCGCCAGCCGCTATCGCGTCTTCCTCGGCACCTTCGTCGACGATCCGGCCGACTGGCAGCATCTCCCCGCGGCGCGCGCGCTCTGCGCGGAGCTGCACGTGCAGCCCCTCAGGCGCTGGAGCGCGCCCGCGAGCGGCGCCGTGGCGCTCCTCTCCGGCGAGCCGCTCACGCTGCCGCACTTCCGCAGCCGCGCGCTCGCGCACTGGGTGCGGCGCGTAGTCGAGCACGAGCGCATCTCGCGCGCCTTCGTCTTCTCCTCGGCCATGGCGCAGTACG
>DASQYN010000536.1:0-2471 GCA_035639215.1 Burkholderiales bacterium | reverse complement strand
CCGGAGTTGAACTGCTCCATGCGCACGTCGGGCCGCTGGATGTTGCGGATGACGTGCGGCGTGATGAGCAGCACCACCTCGGTCTTGTTCGCCGTGTCGTCCTTGTTCTGGAAGAGCCGGCCGAGCACCGGCAGGTTGGCGATGCCGGGCACCTGGCTCGAGTTGCGGCGGTCCTCGTTGCTGATCAGGCCGGCGAGCACCGAGGTCTCGCCGTCGCGCAGGCGCAGCGTGGTCGAGGTGTTGCGCGTGCCGACCTGGTAGGCGACCGTGCCGGAGCTGGTCTTCACCTGGCCGCTGACGTTGCTTACTTCCAGGCCGACCTTGATGCCGACCTCGTTGTCGAGATAGACGTTCGGCTCCACGTCGAGCTTGAGGCCGACGTCGAGGTAGTTCACCGACTCGGAAACGAAGCCGGTGGCGCCCGCGGTCGTCGTGATCACCGGCACCTTATCGCCGATGTGGATATGCGCCTTCTCACGGTTCTTGGCGCGGATGCGCGGATTGGCGAGCACGTTGGTGCGCCCGACCTGCTGGCGCAGGTTGAGGGCGATCAGCGGGTCGCTCACCGTGACCTGGACGAGGCCGCTGTTCATGTGCGTGAGCTCGTGCCCAGTGAGCTGGCCGGGCGTGCCGCCCGCGCCCTGCAGGCCGGCGGCGATGCGCCCCGGCCATTCGATGCCGAGCTGGGTGAGCTGGTTCTCGCCGACTTCCAGCACCTCGACCTCCATCATCACCTCGGGCTCGCTCTTGTCCTGGTTGGCGATCAGCTTGTCGGCCACCGCGATCGCCTCGGGCGTGTCGCGGATGACCAGCAGGTTCAGCTTCTCGTCGATGAACAGATCGCGTGTCTTGAGGAGCTGGCGCACCATGTTCGCCGTCTGCTTGACGTCGGCATTGGTGAGGTAGTAGCTGCGCATCACGAGATCCTTGTAGTCGCGGCTCTTCGCCGGGGTGTTCGGATAGATGAGCACCGTGTTGTCGTTCAGCACCTTGCGGTCGAGCTGGTTGGTCACCAGCACGAAGCGGATCACCTCGTCGATCGAGCTGTCGCGCACGAACACCGTCGCCTTGGCGTCGGGCGGCACGTCGCGGTCGAAGATGAAGTTGAGCCCGGTCTGCTTGGAGATGAGCTCGAACACCTGGCGCAGCGGCGCGTCGCGGAACTCCATGGTGATCGGCTTCTGCAGAGCGGCGTTCAGCTTCGGCGCGCGCTCGGCCTTCACCTGCTTCTCTTCCAGGGCGCGCAGCGCGTTCTGCGCGTCGCGGTTCGCCGGGTTCTGCGAGAGGATCTCCTTCAGCTTCTTCTGCGCGCCGGCCTCGTCGCCGTTCTTCGCCAGCTCCTGCGCCTCGGCGAAGAGCGCGACGTGGCGGCGGCGCATTTCCACCGCCTTCATGCCGGCCTCGCCGTGGTCGTCGCCCGGATTGATGGCGAGCGCCCGGGAATAGGCGTCCTCGGCGCGATCGAGCTGGCCGAGCGCGAGCGCGTTATCGCCGAAGGCGAGATAGCGCTGCACGGCGACCGTCTTGTGCGTCTCGTAGTAGTTGCGCAGCTCGACGTCGTTCGGGTTGCGCTCGAGCTGCGACTGCAGCCGGGCGAGGCCTTCCTCCTCGCGCCCGGCCTGGATGTCGTAGCGCGCCTCCTTGAAGCGCTCCCCCTGAGTTGCGCAGGCGGCGAGGACGAAGGCGGCACAGAGGAGGGCGAGGCGTTTCTTCATAGCGGGAGGCTCTGCTTGGTTTTCAAAGGCAAATAGGTGAAGACGACTTCGCTGTCGGTCACGCGGTCGACGCGGTACTCGCCGATCTTCTGTCCGGCGTGCACGGAAAGGCTCTCGTCGCCGCGCGCGAGGAACACCGCGAGCTTTCCGTCCTCGATCATCTTGCCGAGGTAGCGGAAGGGCAGCGGCGGGGCGACCGGCTTCGCCGGCTTGCCTGCCGGCTGCGCCGCCTCGGGCTGCGAGAAGCTGCGCGGCGCGAAGGGGTCGACTTTCTTCTCCGCCGTGGAGCGTTCTTCGCCGCGGGCGGCCAGCGCGTCCAGGTCGAGGCCCTCGATCGCGGCGCTGCGAACGTTGGCCGGCTGGCGCGGCGCGAGCTCGAGCGTCGGCCGCTCGCGTCCGGCGACCACCGAGGCGAGCGCGCCGACCACGGCGACGGCGCCGAAGACCCTTCTCAGCACGGGCTTCATGACTTCCTCACCATGTGGAGCGTGAGGCGCAGCTCGGCCTGCACCGCGCCGTCGCGGCGCGACTCGCGCTTGAGCGTCATCTGGTCGAGCGACAGCACCGGGATCTCGGCGAGCGCCCGGTCGAGGAACTCGCGCATCTGCGCGTAGCTGCCCGAGAGCGGCAGCAGGATCTGGTAGCGCTCGATGCGCCCGGCCTGCTCGCTGCGGTAGCGCGCCGACTGGAGCTCGACGCCGGTCGCGCGGCCGATGGCGTAGAGCTTCGCCAGCCAGTCGGTGGTCTGCTCGGGCC
>DASQYN010000535.1:0-5080 GCA_035639215.1 Burkholderiales bacterium | reverse complement strand
GGCGATAAAGGGGACTGGCAAATAACAACAAAAGAACCGTAAACGCCGCCGCCATGCCGAACGCGATGATCAGCGCGTGCACGACGAGGCGGCGGGCGCGGGCGGCGTCGCCGGCGCCGAGCGCGCGGGCGATGGCGGAAGAGACGCCGCCGCCCATCGCGCCGGCGGAGGTCATCTGCAGGAGCATCACCAGCGGGAAGACGAGCGCGAGGCCGGCGAGCGGATCGGTGCCCAGGCGCCCGACGAAGTACGTGTCGCCGATCGAGATCGCCGACTGGAAGAGCACCAGCACCACGCCCGGCGCCGAGAGGCGAACCAGCACCGGGAGGATCGGCGCCTTGGTGAACGGCAGGGCACTAATCGGCGGGGATCCTCAGGCGAATGGCGAGCGCGGCGAGCCAGCCGAGGGCGACGCCGATCGCGTCGGCGACCATGTCGGCAACCTCGAAGTCGCGGCCGACGTGGCCCTGGATGAATTCCAGCGCGATCCCGAGGACGATCAGGCCGAGCGCGTAGCGCAGGCGTACGGCGCCCCGCACATACAGCTGCGCGAACCAGAACATGGTCGCGGCGTAGGCGCCCGCATGGCCGAGCTTGTCGGCCTGCTCGATGCCGAAGTCGATCTTGGGCGGCGAGGGCGTGAGCGACGCCCAGAGGATGAACGCGACGAGCGCCCAGCCGACGGCGATGCAGGCGCGGCGCAACGCTATTGCAGCCCCAGCTCGCGGCAGACGCCGAGCAGGCGCTCGACCAGGGCGCGGTCGGTGACGATCGCGAGCCGGCCTTCGAGCGTCGCGAGGCGGTAGGTCGGATCGCGGCGCACCAGCTCGGCCGCTTCGCGCCGCGCCTCGTCGCTGCGGCCGAGCGCATGGCAGGCGGCCGCGGCGATGGCGCGGCAGTCGGCGTAGGCGGGATCGCGCTCGAGCCCCTGGCGCGCCGCGGTCTCGGCCTGCTCGTAGTCGCCCACGGCATAGGCGGCGAAGGCGAGGATGTTCAGGTACCACGCCGGGTACATCGGGCTCAGGCGCATCGCGCGGCGCATCAGGCCGATCGCCTCGGCCGGCCGCCCAGACACCGCACAGGAGCAGCCGAAATTGGCGATGTTGTCGGCGTGGTTGGGGTTGAGCTCGACCGAGCGCTCGCCCGCGGCGATCGCGTCCTGGTTGCGGCCGCAGAGCAGGTGGTAGAAGCCGAGCAGCGCGTGCGCGTCGGCGCAGCGCTCGTCGAGGCGCAGCGCCTCGCGCGCGAGCGCCGCCGACTCCTCGAGCGCCTTCGCCGGCGAGGCGCTCCAGCCGTAGCGGTACGCGCTGAGCTGTGTCCAGGCCATGCCGAGGTGGCCGAGCGGCGAGCCGGGCGCGGCGCGGATCACCTCGGCGAAGGCGCGCGCCGCCTCCTCGTTCGCCTCGCGCTGCAGGCGGTTCAGCGCGTCGACGCCGCGATACCAGGCGTCGAGCGCCTGCGGGTCGGGCAGCAGGTGCCGCCAGGCGCTCGCCTGCTCGCCGCGCAGCAGCTTCACGTCGAGCGCGGCGACGATCTTGTGCGTGATCTCGTCCTGGATCGCGAACACGTCGGCGAGCTCGCGGTCGTAGCGCTCGGCCCAGACGTGGTGGCCGCTCTTCGCTTCCAGAAGCTGCGCGGTGATGCGCACCCGGCCGCCGGCGCGCCGCACGCTGCCTTCCAGCACGTGGCTCACGCCGAAGCTGCGGCCGACCTCGCGCACGTCCACCGCGCGGCCCTTGTAAGTGAAGGTCGAGTTGCGCGCGATCACCAGCAGCCCCGAGAGCTTCGAGAGGTCGGTGATGATGTCCTCGGTGATGCCGTCGCTGAAGTACTCCTCGGCCTCGCCGCTCATGTTGGCGAAGGGCAGGACGGCGATGGCGGGAAGTTCGGGGACGGAGCCCGAACTCCGGGATTCGGGGACGGAGCCCGAACTCCTGCGGGTAGCGGCCGGAGAAGATTCGGGGACGGACCCCAGGCGAGAAGATTCGGGGTCCGTCCCCAGCCGCGCCGCCATCCGTACGCGGTAGACGCGCACCGGCCGGGCGATGTTCTTCACGCTCTTCTCGCCCAGGTCGTCGAACTCGAGCTTCACCTTGCCGACCACCTGCTCGTAGGCGCTGCCGGAGATGCAGATGCCGCCGCCCTCGGCGAGCGACTCGAGGCGCGCCGCGACGTTCACGCCGTCGCCGTAGATCGCCTCGCCGTCGACCAGCACGTCGCCGAGGTTGACGCCGAGGCGGAACGCCATGCGCGCCTCGGGCGCCGCGGCGGCGTTGCGGCTGCCGAGCTCGGACTGGATGGCGGCGGCGCAGCTCACCGCGTCGACGATGCTCGCGAACTCGGCAAGCACCGAGTCGCCCGGTGCGTTGACCACCCGCCCGCGGTGCGCGGCGACGACCCGCCGCATCACCTCGTGGCAGCCCTTCAGCGCGCGCAGCGTCGCCTGCTCGTCCGCGCCCATCATGCGGCTGTAGCCCTGCACGTCGCCGCACAGGATCGCCGCGAGCCGCCGCTTGGCCGATTCCCCTTCCACGGAGGGGGATTCTAGGCTGCTGGGGAACCCGCGTTGTCGCCCCCGCGAAGGCGGGGGTCCAATTTTTTAAAAGCGATAAACGGGGTCCCCGCCTGCGCGGGGACGACAGAAGGGTGCGCCTAGAACAGTTTGAATTGTCCCGGATTCTTCGCGGGCGGCTTGAAGCGGCTGCAGTCGAGCTCCGGCCGGGCGCGACCAGCCTGCGTGCCGTCGTCGCGCGCGTTCAGGCCGTACTTGCGGCAGGCGATGTCGAAGCGCTTCGCGATGAGGTCGGCGAAGTTGCCGACGCCGCTCATGCGCGTGCCGAAGCGCGGGTCGTTGTCCTTGCCGCCGCGCATCTGCCGAACGATGCTGATGACGTGCTCGGCGCGGTCGGGATAGTGCGCGGCGAGCCATTCCTTGAAGATGTCCTTGAGCTCGTTTGGCAGCCGCATGACCACGTAGGCGGCCTCCCAGGCACCCGCGGCGGACGCGGCCTCGAGCACGTGCTCCATCGTCTTGTCGTTGAGCGCCGGGATGAGCGCGGCGACCATCACTCCGCAGGGCACTTTGGCGGCCGAGAGCGCTTTCAGGATGTCCAGTCGTCTTTGAGGCGAAGCGGCGCGCGGCTCGAGCTTGCGGGCAAGCTCGCGATCGAGCGTGCCGATCGAGACGAACACCTTGACGAGGTTCTTCTCGGCCATCGGCGCCAGAAGATCCAGATCGCGCTCGACGAGCGCCGACTTGGTGACCATCGTCACCGGGTGCTCGCACTCCGCCAGCACCTCGAGGATCTGGCGCGTGATGCGGAACTTACGCTCCATCGGCTGGTAGCAATCCGTGTTTGCGCCGAGCGCTATGGGGCTCGGCTTGTAGCCCGGCTTCGCGAGCTCGGCGCGCAGGAGCTCGGCAGCGTTCGTCTTGGCGAAGATCTTGGTCTCGAAGTCGAGGCCGGGCGAGAGCTCGAGGTAGGCATGGCTCGGGCGGGCGTAGCAGTAGACACACCCATGCTCGCATCCCCTATACGGATTGATCGAGCTGTCGAAGCCGACGTCCGGCGAGTCGTTGTGCGAGAGGATCGAGCGGGCGCGCTCGATCGTGACCTGCGTTTCGAGCGGGCGGTCGTCCTTCTCGTCCGGCGTCCACCCGTCGTCGAACGGCTCGCGCGCGACGGTCTCGAAGCGGCCGGCGACGAACGAGCGCGCCCCCCGCAGGTACGTCGTTTCGCTCTTGTCGGATTTCGCCATGGGGAGTGCCGCCTAGAATGGTGCAATGAGCAAAGGCGCCGATACTGTACATAAAACCAGTAATGCTCGCAACGTCGGCCTCCTGGCGGCCTGCCAGGCGATGCTGTTCACCAACAACTCGACCCTGATCGCGATCAACGGCCTCGCCGGGCTGTCGCTCGCGCCCTACAAGGCGCTGGCGACGCTGCCGGTGAGCTGCTGGGTGCTGGGCGGCGCGATCGCGACGATGGCCGCCTCGCTGCACATGAGGCGCGTCGGCCGGCAGGCGGGGCTGATGAGCGGCACCTGGTGGGCCATCGTCGGCGCGCTGATTTGCGGCGCCGCGATCTACCTGCAGGAATTCTGGATGCTGTGCTTCGGCACGATGGTCTGGGGCGTCTACAACGCCTACGGCCAGTACTACCGCTTCGCCGCGGCCGACGCCTCGACGCCCGACTTCCGGCCGATGGCGATCTCGCTCGTGCTCGCCGGCGGCCTGGTGGGCGGCATCCTCGGGCCGACGCTCAGCCGCTGGAGCGTGGATCTGCTCGACAAGCGCTTCATGGGCGCTTACCTCGTGCTCATCGTCTTCGCGATCGCGACCATGGTGCTGCTGCGCTTCATCCGCATCCCGACGCCGAGCGCGACGGAGAAGACGAGCTCGGGCCGGCCGCTTTCCGAGATCGCCGCGCAGCCGAAGTTCATCGTCGCCGTCCTCTCCGGGGCGCTCAGCTACGGCGTGATGAACTTCCTCATGACCTCGACGCCGATCGCCATGATGGTGTGCGGCCATCCGTACAGCGCCTCGACGCTCGTCATCTCCTCGCACGTCATCGGCATGTTCGCGCCCTCGTTCATCACCGGGAACCTGATCCGGCGTTTCGGCGTGCTCAAGGTGATGATGACCGGCGCGCTCCTCAACCTGGTGACGATCGGCATCGCGCTCGCCGGGATCTCGGTGGCGCACTTCTGGTGGTCGCTGGTGCTGCTCGGCGTGGGCTGGAACTTCCTCTACATCGGCGGCACGACGCTTCTCACTGAGACGTACCGGCCCGAGGAGCGCGCCAAGGCGCAGGGCGCCAACGACCAGGCGATCTTCATCATGATGCTCATCTCCTCTTTCAGCTCCGGGGTCACCGTGACCACCGCCGGCTGGACGCGGGTGAACCTGCTCGCGCTGCCCCTCATCGGCGTAGTGGTGGTCGCGCTCGTCTGGTTCGCCTTCCACAGGCGCAAGCAGCCCGTCGCGGCATGACCCGAGCGCCGGCCGAGGTCGGGCAGGCGTTCTCCGACATCGATACGCCGGCGCTCGTTCTCGACCTCGACGCATTCGAGGCCAACC
>DASQYN010000534.1:0-4300 GCA_035639215.1 Burkholderiales bacterium | reverse complement strand
CGCCGTGGCGACGACCACCAAGCGCGACTTCGGCTTCATGGGCAAGTTCCTGTTCGTCGGCATGATCGCGCTGCTCGTCGCGATGATCGCCAACATGTTCCTGCAGATCCCGGCGCTCGCGCTGACGATCTCGACGCTCGTCATCGTCGTGTTCTCGCTCTATCTGCTGTTCGACCTGAACCGGATCGTGCGCGGCGGCGAGACCAACTACGTGATGGCGACGACGGGCGTGTACCTGAGCCTCTATAACATCTTTGCCAATCTGCTGTACTTGCTGACGGCGCTCTCCGGCGACCGGCGCTAGAAGGCGCGGGCTTCCGAAAAGGCGCCTCCGGGCGCCTTTTTATTTGCCCTCAGGTCCTTTCCAGCAGGGCGATGCTCTCCACGTGCGCGGTGTGCGGGAACATATTCACCACGCCGGCCGCCGCCAGCCGGTACCCCTTCGTGTGGACCAGCACGCCGGCATCGCGCGCGAGGGTAGCCGTGTCGCACGATACGTAGACGATACGCCGCGGGGCGCCCTCGGCGGCGAGAGACTTCACCACTTCGATCGCGCCCTGCCGCGGCGGGTCGAGCAGTATCTTCTCGAACGGCCCATAAGGGCGAAGCTGCGGGTGGAAGAGGTCCATCGCCTCGAACTGGGCGGCCAGGCCGTTGGCCGCGGCATTAGCGCGAGCGCGCTCGACGAGCTCCGGGCTGCCCTCGAAGCCGATGACCCGCGCGCCGCGGCGCGCCACGGGCAGCGAGAAGTTGCCTAGGCCGCAAAACAGATCGGCGATTCGCTCGCCAGGCCGCGGATCGAGAAGCTCGAGCGCCCGGCCGACGAGCAGGCGGTTCACGCCGGGGTTTACCTGCGTGAAGTCGGTCGGGCGGAATTGCAGCCGCACGGCGAAGTCCGGCAGCTCGTAGAAAAGCTCCCCGCCCTCGGGCTCGAAGGGCTGCGCGTTTTCCGGTCGGGCAGGCTGCAGCCAGACCTGCACCCCTCGCTCGCGCGCGAAGCGGCGCAGCCGCTCGCGATCGTCCTCCGATAGCGGAAGCAGATGGCGGAAGACCAGCGCCGTCGCGGCGTCGCCCATCGCCACCTCGATCTGCGGCAGCCGCTCGCGAACGGACAAGCTTTCGACCAGCTCTTTCAGCGGCGCGATGAGCGCCGAGATCGCCGGCGGGAGAACCGGACACTCGCGCAGATCCGCGACATACGAGGAGCGACGCTCCCGAAAGCCGACGAGCACACCCTTCTTCGGCACGCGGCGCACCGAGAGCCGCGCCCGGCGCCGGTAGCCCCATTCCTCGCCCTGGACGCTTGGCAGCCAGCGCTCCGGCAGCGTCTTGCCGATGCGCGAGAGGCTCTGCTCGAGCGAATCGCGCTTCGCGGCGAGCTGGAGCGCCGCGTCGGCATGCTGTAGGACGCAGCCGCCGCAGACGCCGAAATGCGGGCAGCGCGCCTCCCGGCGCGCAGGAGAAGGATTCTCGATCGAGGTGGCGCGAGCGAGCGCATAACGCGCCTTCTGCTTGAAGATCCGCACGACCGCTCGCTCGCCCGGCAGGGCGCCTTCGACGAACGCCACTTTGCCTTCGGGCAGGCGGGCGACGCCCCGCCCCTCGGCATCGAGCCGCTCGATGTCGAGAACTATCGATTCAGGGCGTAACGTCAGGTCTTCCAGAGCGACAGGAACTCGCGCCAGTGGGCCCCCGGCTGCTTCTCGAGATGGCCGCGTACGAGGCCGCACTCCTGCGCGTACTGCTCCTCGCTGAACAGGCAGCGCATGAGCTGGAAGCGCAGGAACAGGAGATAGGTGTTGAGGCAGTCCGCCTCGCAGTAGTCGCGGATCGACGCGAGCGCGCCCTGCCGGTAACTCTCCCATACCGCGCCGCCGCCAACGCCGAGCTTGCCGGGGAAACCGGCAAGGCGCGCCACCTCGTCGAGCGGCGAGCCGCGGCCGCCGTAGATGGCGAGAATGTCCATCAGGTCGATGTGCCGGTCGTGGAAGCGGTTGATGTAGTTCGACCAGCGGAAGTCCTTGTTGTCGTTCCCCGTGTCCCAGAAGCAGGCGGCCGTGACGCCGTGGATGAGACCACGCGCGACGAGCACCGGCAGGTCGAAGTTGCGGCCGTTCCAGGAGACGATCTGCGGCACGTAGCGATTGATGCCTTCGAAGAAGCGCTGGATCGCCTGCGGCTCGCTCGCCTCCGGCTCGCCGATCGAGAAGATGCGCAGGCCGTCGTCGTTGCGCAGCACGCACGAGATGACCACCACACGCTGCAGGTGCGCCGGCAGGAAGTCACCGCCGGTCTGCACGCGACGCTTCTGGAAGGCGATCTCCGCGACCTCCAGATCCGCAAGATCGTCCGGCAGGCCGTGGATCCTGCGGATCCCCGGACAGTCGGGAACGGTTTCGATGTCGAAGGCGAGAACGGGTGTCATGAACAAGAGGTCAGAGCAGTTTTCCGGCAACGACAAGGGACTGGCTTTGTAACAGGAAAATTGCTCTCACCCCTTTAGTCGGGGAAGACGCCGGTGGAGAGATAGCGATCGCCGCGATCGCAGACGATGGTGACGATCACCGCGTTCTTCAGCGTCTGCGAGATGCGCAGGGCGACGTGCATCGCGCCGCCCGAGGAAATGCCGGCGAAGATGCCTTCTTCGCGCGCCATGCGCCGGGCCATTTCCTCGGCGTCGGCCTGGCTTACCGGCTCGACGCGGTCGACGCGCCTCGGGTCGTAGATCTTGGGCAGGTAGGCCTGAGGCCACTTGCGGATGCCGGGAATCTGCGAGCCTTCCTCGGGCTCGCAGCCGACGATCTCGATCTTCGGGTTCTTCTCTTTGAGGAAGCGCGAGCAGCCCATGATGGTGCCCGTGGTGCCCATGCTCGAGACGAAGTGCGTGATCTTGCCCTCGCTGTCGCGCCAGATCTCCGGGCCGGTTGTTTCGTAGTGCGCGAGGGGGTTATCGGGGTTGGCGAACTGGTCGAGCAGGGTGCCCTTGCCCTCGGCCACCATCTTCTCGGCGAGATCGCGGGCGCCCTCCATGCCGCCTTTCTGCGGCGTGAGGATGATCTCGGCGCCGTAGGCGCGCATGGTCTGGCGCCGCTCGACCGAAAGGTGCTCGGGCATGATCAGCACCATGCGATAGCCGCGCGTCGCGGCCGCCATGGCGAGCGCGATGCCGGTGTTTCCCGAGGTCGGCTCGATCAGCGTGTCGCCCGGCTTGATGCGGCCGCGCTTCTCGGCGTGGCGGATCATGGAGATCGCCGGACGGTCCTTCACCGAGCCGGCCGGGTTGTTGCCCTCCAGCTTGGCCAGGATGACATTCCTGTTCCTCGCGCCCGGCAGGCGCTGCAGCCGCACCAACGGCGTATTGCCGATATAGTCCTCGATCGTTTTTTTCATTTGCCCTGCAGGTGCTTGACGTAGGCGGCGACACCCTTGTCGACATCCAGGAACTCGCCAGGGTAGCCGGCGGCGCGCAGCTTCGAGAGGTCGGCCTCGGTGAAGCTCTGGTACTTGCCTGCGAGCTGCGGCGGGAACGGTACGTACTCGATGAGCCCCTTGGCGACGATGTCGTGCAGCGTGAGCTGGCTGCCGTGCACCGCGTTGATCGCCGCACAAGCGAGCCGGTTGAAGGTCTGGGCGCGGCCGGTGCCGCAGTTGAAGATCCCCGAGACGCCGCGCCGCTCGAGGAACCAGAGATTCACCGCAACGCAATCGTCGACGTGGATGAAGTCGCGCCGCTGCTCGCCGTCGCGGTAGCCGTCGGAGCCGACGAACAGCTTCACCCTGCCTTCGGCGAGGAGCTGCTGGTAGGCGTGGAAAGCGACCGAGGCCATCCGTCCCTTGTGGGCCTCGTTCGGCCCGTAGACGTTGAAATAGCGCAGCCCGACCACCTGCGCCGTCGATTCGCGCAGCATGCCGCGCACCACCTGGTCGAAGAGGAACTTCGAGTAGGCATAGACATTGAGCGGCCGTTCGCAGGCCCGCTCTTCGCGATAGTCCGGCCCCGCCCCGTAGACCGAGGCCGAGGACGCGTAAAGCAGCGGAATCTCCTCTTCCTGGCACCATTCGAGCAGGCGCCGCGAGTAGGCATAGTTGTTCGCCATCATGTAGCGGCCGTCGGATTCCATGGTGTCGGAGCAGGCACCCTGATGCAGCACCGCCTCCACCGCCCCCTCGTATTTCTCGAGGCTCCCGATCAGCTCCGACTGGTCCAGGTAATCGGCGATCTCGCAGCCCGCGAGATTCTTGAACTTCTCGCCCTGGGCCAGGCTGTCGACCGCGATGATTTCCGTGATGCCGCGCCGGT
>DASQYN010000533.1:0-2321 GCA_035639215.1 Burkholderiales bacterium | reverse complement strand
GGCGTACGCGGCGAAGGAAGGCGCGCCGGTGGTCGCCATCTCCGCCGCGATCGAATCGCAGATCGCCGATCTCTCCGACGACGACAAGCAGGTATTCCTCGAGGACCTCGGCATGGCCGAGCCCGGCCTCAATCGCGTGATCCGCGCCGCGTACGCGCTGCTCGGACTGCAGACGTACTTCACTGCCGGCCCGAAGGAAGTCCGCGCCTGGACGATTCCCGCCGGCGCCACCGCGCCGCAGGCGGCGGGCGTCATCCACACCGACTTCGAGCGCGGCTTCATCCGCGCCGAGGTCGCGAACTACGACGACTTCGTCGCGCATGGCGGCGAGCAGGGCGCGAAGGAGGCGGGCAAGCTGCGCCTCGAAGGCAAGGACTACCGCGTGCGCGACGGCGACGTCATCCACTTCCGGTTCAACGTCTGATGCCGATCTTCGGCTCCGCAGCGAGATCGGACATCCCGCGGCTCGTCGAGCTGCTCGGGCAGCTCTTCTCGCAGGAGCGCGAGTTCAGCCCCGACCCGGAGAAGCAGCGCGACGCGCTGGAAGCGATCCTCGCCGACCGCTCGCGCGGCCGCATCTTCGTCGCGCGCGAAGGCAGCGAGCTGGTCGGCATGGCGAGCCTGCTCTACACCGTGAGCACCGCCGAGGGCGGCAAGGCGGCGCTCTTCGAGGACCTGATCGTCGACCCGAAGCACCGGCGCAAGGGCATCGGCTCGAAGCTCATCAACTACGTCATCCAGCAGGCGCGCGCCGAAGGTGTCCTGCGCATCACGCTCCTGACGGACCTGGAGAACGACACGGCGCTCGGCCTCTACCGCAAGCTCGGCTTCGTCGACTCGCCCATGCAGCCGATGCGACTGCATCTTCGGCCCTAGTCGTCTCGGCTCAAGCCCTAGACTAGAACGGTATCGAGAGCTTGATCATGCCGGTGTCGGACCGCGTGTGCTGCGAGCTGCTGCCGATATACGCCCCGCGTACGACGACGCCTTTGCGCGTAAGCAAGCCGATGCCGATCTCCAGGTTCGCGTAGGTCTTGTCGATTTCGCTCTGGATCGCGAACGGCGCAGCCCCGAGCGGCGCGCCCTGGAAAGAAGCGGTGATCTCGGGCGACGTTCCCGATAGCAGGTAGGTGACGCCGAGCTTCGCGTAAGGCCGCAGCAGAATGCCGGATGCGTCCTGCGTCTCGCCGCCGATTTCGACGGCCGGCGTCACGCTGACCCAGTCCTCGCTGTGGCTTTCTACACGCAGGTTCGCCGCGCCGGCGCCGCTCTCCTCGAATCCGGGGAACCGCCCGTGCGTCAGGCCCAGGTCGACCATCGGCTTCAGGTACCAGTTCGAGCGGTTCTCGATGGCATGGGCGACGCGGATGCGCGCGGCGAGAAGCATGACCTCCTGGCTGCTTTGCGCCGTCACTCCCGGCGTCGGCAGGTTCACGAAGCGGCTCGTGTTGTAGGAGCCATAGCCCAGATTGACATCCGCCGAGAGCCAGGTGGCGCCGAATCCCTTTTTCAGGATCGCGCCGATCTGGACGAGGTCACCCGTGGTACGCGCGTTGTCGGCGACATCCAGCGTGCTCTGCTCGTAGGCGAAGCCCCCGCCCAGGACCCAGGTGCCGTCGGCGATCGCGCGCTGCACGGCGCCCGACAAGCCGGTCGACCGGCGCACGAAGCCCATGTTCGAGTCGGTGACGTCCTGCTTGAGCCGGCCGTCGCTGAAGCGCAGCCAGCCGCATTCGCCTTCGCGGATGAACCGGTCGGGGCCCTGGTTCACGGCGCAGCTGTGCATCGCCTCGCTGAACCTCGTATTGGACGAAAGCGCCGCGGTGCCGGTCTTCAGATAGCTTTCCGGGCTCAGGTGGTCGTACGCGTGCGCCAGGCTTGCCCCGTCCGGCTGATCCGCTGCCGCCGCGAGCAGCGACGTCAGCTGCGCGGAGCCACCGAGCGCCGCATTGTTCAGTCCCTTGCCGATTTCGCCCTGATTGCCATTCAGTCCCGCCCCTGCCGGCGAGAAGTTGATGCCATAGCTCAGCGACACGTCGGTCGCTGTAGGAATCAATTCGTACCGGATGACTGCCGAAGGCGGAGCCGCAAGGCTGAGGCCCGAGCTCGTTACCGCTGCGCTGCTCGACAGGATCGTGACCGTGTGATTGCCGGGCGCCATCATTCCGGTATTGAGCTTCTGCACCGCGATGCCACCGGCGAGATTCGCCGGTCCGGTGAGGGTGATCTTGTCCGCGGTGTTCGTCGCGAGATCGAGGCTCACGACATATGTGCCTGATGCGGATTGCTGCAGTCCCCCGGTGAGCGAGGTGGTGAGGACC
>DASQYN010000532.1:0-25192 GCA_035639215.1 Burkholderiales bacterium | reverse complement strand
GTCTTGCCGGTCTGCCGATCGCCGATAATCAGCTCGCGCTGGCCGCGACCGATCGGCACCATGGAATCGATCGCCTTGAGCCCCGTTTGCACCGGCTGCGCCACCGACTGGCGGGCGATCACGCCCGGCGCCACTTTCTCGATAACGTCGGTAAGCTTGGCGTTGATCGCTCCTTTGCCGTCGATCGGCTGGCCGAGCGAGTTCACCACGCGGCCGAGCAGCTCCGCCCCGACCGGCACCGAGAGGATGCGGCCGGTCGTCTTGACCGTGTCGCCCTCGGTGATGTGCGTGTACTCGCCGAGAATCACCGCGCCGACCGAGTCGCGCTCCAAATTGAGCGCGAGGCCGAAGGTGTTCTTCGGGAACTCGAGCATCTCGCCCTGCATCACGTCGGAGAGCCCGTGAACGCGGCAGATGCCGTCGGTGACGGAGACCACCGTGCCCTGCGTGCGCATCTTCGCGCCAGCATCGAGGTTCTGGATGCGGCTCTTGATGAGTTCCGAGATCTCGGAAGGGTTGAGTTGCATGACAGCTCCTTGAGCGTACGGCTTCTATGCTTTGAGTGCGGTCTCGAGCGCGGCGAGCTGCGCGCGCGCCGAGCCGTCGATGACCTTGTCGCCGAGGATCACCCTCACGCCGGCGATCAGGTCTTTGTTTATCTCGATCCTCGCCTTGACCTTGCGGCCGGTCTTCTTTTCCAGCCGCTGCACGAGGTCGCGGACCTGAGCGTCGGAAAGCTCGAACGCCGACTGCACCTCGGCCTCGAGCACGCCTTCGCGCTCGTTCTTCAGCGCTTGGAACTGCGCCCGGATCTCCGGCAGCAGCTCGAGGCGGCCGTTGGCCGCGAGCACGCGCACGAAGTTTTCCGCTTCGCCGTTCAGCTTGCCACCGAGGACCGAGATGAAGAGACCGGCGACTTGCGCCTCCGAGAGCATCGGGTCGCCGATCGCGGCATGCACGCGCTCATCCTGAGCGACGAGCGCCAGCGCGGCGAGCATTTCGGACCAGCGGGCGAGGCCGTTTGCCTCGTCGGCCAGCCGGAAGGCGGCCTCGGCGTAGGGCCGGGCTACGGTGCTCGGCTCGGCCATCAAAGCTCGCGCTTGATGGCTTCGAGGAGCTCGCCGTGCGCCTTGGCGTCGACCTCGCGACGCAGGATCTTCTCGGCGCCGGCCACCGCGAGCGACGCGACGCGGTCGCGCAGCTGCTCGCGCGCCCGGGTCATCGCCTGCTCGATCTCGGCTTGTGCCGCGGCCTTCTCGCGGTTACCTTCCTCCTTCGCCGCGTTGCGTGCCTCCTCGATGAGCTGCGCGCCGCGCTTCTCGGCCTGCGCGAGGATCTCGCCGGCGCGTGCACGGGCGTCGCGCATCGCGTCCTCGGCCTGGCGGGTCGAAGTCTCGAGCGAGCGACGGCCCTGCTCCGCGGCGGCAAGGCCGTCGGCGATCGTTTTCTGGCGCGTCTCGATCGCCCGCAGCATGGGCGGCCAGACGAACTTCACGGTGAACCAGATGAACAATGCGAAGCTGGCCGCCTGCGCGATCAGCGTGAGATTGAGGTTCATGCGACCTCCCCTGCGACGCTAGCGGAAAGCCGTAGCGAGCGGATTGGCGAAGGCGAAGAACATGGCGATGCCCAGGCCGATGATGAACGATGCGTCGATCAGGCCGAGCAGCAGGAACACCTTGCCCTGCAGCGAGTTGGTGAGCTCGGGCTGGCGCGCGGCGGCTTCCAGGAATCGGCTGCACATGATGCCTACGCCGATGCACGCGCCGGCGGCGCCAAGGCCGATCATCAGGCCAACGCCGATGCCGGTGTAGGCCTGCACCATGGCCAGCAATTGCAGTTTATCCATTTGTGTCTTCCCTTTCTTGGCGAGTAATGGAATTAGTGGTGCTCGTGCGCCATGGCGATGTACACCACGGTCAGCATCATGAAGATGTAGGCCTGCAGCAGCACGATCAGGATGTGGAAGATCGCCCAGCCGACACCGAGCAGCGCGCCGAAGATGCTGCCGGCGATTCCGGTCGCCGCCCACATCCACAGCAGCAGGAACAGGATCTCGCCGGCGTACATGTTGCCGAAGAGACGCAACGAGTGCGAAAGCGTCTTCGACACGTATTCCACCATCTGGAACAGGAAGTTCGCCGGCCAGAGGAGCGGGTGCGAGCCGAAGGGAGCGCAGAAGAGCTCGTGCAGCCAGCCGCCGAAGCCCTTCACCGAGATCGCGAAGACGAGCGTGAGGATGAGCACCGAGATCGACAGCGCGAAAGTGGTGTTCACATCGGCGGTGGGCACATAGCGAAAGCCGTGCTCCGACACATGACGCGTGATCAGCCCCACCCAGTCGGCGGGCAGGAAGTCCATCGCGTTCATCAGCACCACCCAGACGAACACCGTCAGGGCGAGCGGTGCGACGAAGCGATGCCGGTCGCCATGGTGGAAGATGCCCTTCGCCTGCTCGTCGACGAAATCGATGAGCCACTCGACAGCCGCTTGGCGCCGGCCCGGCACGCCCGAAGTCGCGCCGCGCACCACCCACCAGATGAAGCCGACGCCCACCACGCCGAGCAGGATGCCGACGATGAAGGAATCGACATTGAGAGACCAGAACCCACCTTCACCGAACGGCTTGGTGAAGGAAGTGAGGTGATGCTGGATGTACTCGGAGGGCGTGAGCTCGTTCGCTACGGCCATCGGCGGAGATCGGTCAGTAATCGCGGACGAAAAAAGCCATTGCAAAAATCAGCATCGTGACGACGAACGTTCCGAGAAAAGCTGCCGCCACGGTCTGCGGAAAGTTCACCAGCACGAGCCACACCAGGAACAGCGCCAGCCCGATCTTCACCGCCTCGGCACGCAGCGCACCGACCAGCGCACGGCCCGGCGAGATCGTGCTCGCTCTCGAGGCGAGCCACGCGGAAGCGATTCCCGCTACCACGCTGATCGCGCCTCCGGCCGCTGCTGACGCTGCGCCAAGCCCGCCTGCGATGATCGCAGCCGCAAGCGACAACGCAGCCGTCGCCGCGAGCTGCCACCGCAAGACAGTGAGTACCGGCTTGCTGAGGTGGCGAAGCACGCCTTTTCGATTCGCCCCACCTCGCAAAGGGCCGAGAGTATAGCGCAAACTTAAGGCTCAGCGCAGCTTCTTGAGCAGCTCCTCGAGATGATCGAGGCTGGCATAGTGCACCACCAGCCTGCCGCCGCGCTTCTTGCCCGCGCGGATCTCCACGGTCGTTCCGAGCCGCTCGGCGAGCTCCTCCTCGAGGCGCGCCAGATCGCGGTCGACCTTGCGCCGGCGCCGGGACGATGCGCCGCGCAGTAGCCGTTGCACGAGCGCTTCGGCTTCGCGCACCGAAAGCCCTTTGGCCGCGGCGACATGCGCCGTTTCGATCTGGCGCACGGCGTCCAACGCGAGCAACGCGCGCGCATGCCCCATTTCCAATTTGCCCTGCATCAACATTTCCTGCACCGGCCTCGCGAGCTTGAGCAGTCGCAGCAGGTTCGTCGTCGCACTGCGCGATCGGCCGACCGCGTCGGCGGCCTGCTCGTGCGTCATCCTGAACTCGTCGACCAGGCGCTGGATGCCCGCCGCTTCCTCGATCGGGTTCAGATCCTCGCGCTGGATGTTCTCAATCAGCGCCATCGCGAGCGCCGACTCGTCGGGCACTTCGCGCACCAGCGCCGGGACCTCGTCGAGACCCGCCATCTGTGCGGCGCGCCAGCGCCGCTCGCCGGCAATCAGCTCGTATTGCTCGCCACCCAGCGGCCGAACAAGAAGCGGCTGCATCAGCCCCTGGGTGCGGATGGAAGCGGCGAGCTCGGCGAGCGCCTGCTCGTCCATGCGCGTCCGCGGCTGATAGCGTCCTGGCCGGATACGCGATACCGGCAGCGTGCCGAGCGCTTCCCGGGGCGCCACATCGCCGCCGAGCAGCGCGTCGAGGCCGCGACCCAGGCCTTTCGGCTTCATGCCGGCTGCACCTGGGCGAGAATCTCGCGCGCGAGCGCGATATAGGCCTGGGCGCCTTTCGATGCCGCGTCCCACAGCACCGCCGGCACGCCGTAGCTCGGCGCCTCGGCGAGGCGCACGTTACGCGGCACCATGGTGCGATAGACCTTGTCGCCGAAGTGCGCCTCGAGCTGCTGCGACACCTGCTGCGAGAGAGTGTTTCTCGGGTCATACATCGTGCGCAGCAGGCCCGCGATCTCGAGTTGCGGATTGAGATGCGTCCGCACGCGTTTGATGGTGCCGACGAGGTCCGAGAGACCTTCGAGCGCGTAGTACTCGCACTGCATGGGAATGAGAACCCGCTGCGCGGCGGTGAGCGCGTTGACGGTGAGCAAGCTGAGCGACGGGGGACAATCGATGAGCACGAAGTCGTACTCGGACGCAACACCGACCAGCGCTTCCTTGAGGCGCGACTCGCGACCGGGGAGCTCCACGAGCTCGACTTCCGCCCCGGCCAGGTCACGATTCGAAGGCAGGAGGTCGTAGCCGCCCTGTTCTGCTCGCACCCGAACCACGGCGAGCGTGGCGAGCCCAAGCAGTACGTGATACACGGTGCGGGCAAGGGTGCGCTTGTCGATGCCGCTGCCCATGGTGGCATTGCCCTGCGGATCGAGATCGACTAGCAACACGCGGCTTCCGGACTGCGCGAGCGCTGCCGCGAGGTTCACGCTCGTCGTCGTCTTGCCGACGCCACCTTTCTGGTTGACGACCGCGAGCACGCGCGCGCTCACGTGGCGGCTGCAGCAGCGCCGCGCCGCAGAATGACCAGATGGCGGACCGCGTCCAGGAGCGGCACGTGCAACTCTACCGTCGTGCAACCCCAGCCGCGCATTTCTGCCAGCTCGTCGGCCCGCAGGGCGCCTTTCATGGCGACGAGACAGCCGTCGTCTCCCACGAGATGCTCGCAGGCCTTCACGAATTCAGCGAGCCGCGCAAAGGCTCGCGAAATGACTGCGGCGAACGGCCGGTCCGGCAACCAGCTTTCGACGCGCCCTTCGTGCACGGTCGCATTCCGCAGCGCGAGCTCGATCGTCACCTGTCGTAGGAACGCGGCTTTCTTCTGGTTGGCCTCGGCGAGCACGATGCGCCAGCCAGGTCTGGCGATGGCGAGCGGAATGCCAGGCAGTCCGGCGCCAGAGCCAACGTCGGCGATGGTCGCCCCTTCGCTCATCGGCAGATGTGGCAACGCAGCGAGCGAATCGAGAAGATGGTAGGTCACGATGGCGAGCGGATCGCGTACAGCGGTCAGGTTGTAGGTCTTGTTCCACTTTGCCATGAGCGCCGCATAGGCAAGCAATCGCTCGATTTCATTCGCCTGCAGCTCGATGCCCAGTCGTGCCGCTCCGCTGAGCAGCGCGGCCCGCGGCGTCATGCCGTTTTTAGTAGCGGATCGCTTTTCGGGGCCTTTTGGCTTCTTTTGAGGTGCACGGCCAGAAGCGAGATGGCCGCTGGCGTGATGCCGGAGATGCGTCCTGCCTGCCCGAGCGTCTGCGGCTGATGCGCGCTGAGCTTCTGTCGTGCTTCGATCGATAGCCCCCGCACGCCCGCGTAGTCGAATTCCGCTGGAATGCTGGTTTCTTCCAGGTCCTTGCGTCGCGCCACTTCAGCTCTCTGACGCTCGACATACCCCTCGTATTTGATCTGAATCTCGACCTGCTCGGCGACTTCAGGGGCAATGGCGCAGTCCCCGGCAACGTCGCTGTACCGAGCTTCCGGTCGTCTAAGGTACTCGATTGCACGTACCTTTTGCAGATAGCATGTACTTACAAACGAATTTGAGAGCCGCGCCTTCTCGCGCTCGATCGCCTCGCGCTTGTCGCAGAATGCCCGCCACCGGGCGTCGTCGACCAGACCCAGGCTTCGCCCCGTATCAGTAAGTCTGAGGTCGGCGTTGTCCTCGCGCAGCTGAAGCCGGTACTCGGCGCGACTTGTGAACATTCGGTAGGGCTCCGTCACCCCGCGAGTGACGAGGTCGTCGACCATCACGCCGAGATACGCCTGTTCGCGCGCCGGCCACCAGGCATCTCGATCACGGGCGTACCGTGCGGCGTTGATACCGGCCAGAAGGCCTTGCGCCGCGGCCTCCTCATAGCCCGTTGTGCCGTTGATCTGGCCTGCCAGGAAAAGTCCGCGGATATGCTTGCTCTCGAGCGAGGCGGATAGGGAACGCGGGTCGAAGTAGTCGTACTCGATCGCGTAACCGGGCCGGGTGATATGGGCGCGCTCCAACCCACGGATCGAGCGAACCAGGTCCCACTGGGCATCGTAAGGCAGGCTGGTCGAGATGCCGTTCGGGTAGAGCTCATTGGTTGCTAAACCCTCGGGTTCGATGAAGATCTGGTGGCTCGACTTGCCTGCGAACCGATGCACCTTGTCTTCTATCGATGGGCAATAGCGAGGACCGACACCTTGAATGACTCCGGTGAACATCGGCGAACGATCCAGCGCTCCACGGATGATTTCGTGGGTCTGTTCGTTGGTGTTCGTTATCCAGCACGACAACTGTCTCGGATGCATGTCCCGGCGGCCCATGAACGAGAACACCGGCTCCGGAATATCCCCGGGCTGCTCCCGCATGACGGCCAGATCCACCGTGCGCGCATCAAGCCGCGGCGGCGTGCCAGTCTTCAGCCGGCCGACGGGCAGGCCGAGTTCATGAAGCCGCCTCGCCAGGCCGGTGGCCGCTGGCTCACCTGCGCGGCCGGCTTCGTAATGGCGCAGGCCGACGTGAATCTGTCCGGAGAGGAACGTTCCTGCAGTAATGACTACCGCCTTGGCCCTCAAGCTGATGCCGATCTGCGTTGCTACCCCGACGGCTCGGTCACCTTCGAGCAGAACA
Source organism: Burkholderiales bacterium (assembly GCA_035639215.1). Taxonomy (GTDB): domain Bacteria; phylum Pseudomonadota; class Gammaproteobacteria; order Burkholderiales; family SG8-39; genus SCGC-AG-212-J23. Next base: position 18,350 of record DASQYN010000532.1, on the reverse strand, counting down.
TCGTCGACTGCTTGCTGGAACAGCACTAAGTTGGGCTGGTTTTCGACCCGAAGGCGTATCGCGCGACGATAGAGCCCCCGGTCTGCCTGCGCGCGGGTCGCGCGCACTGCAGGACCCTTGGAGGAGTTCAGGGTCCGGAACTGGATGCCGGCCTCGTCCGCAGCAATCGCCATAGCGCCGCCAAGCGCATCAACTTCCCTGACGAGGTGGCCCTTGCCGATGCCGCCAATAGACGGATTGCAGGACATCTGGCCGAGCGTCTCGATGCTGTGAGTAAGCAGGAGCGTCGTGCAGCCCGTGCGAGCGGCGGCGAGCGCGGCCTCCGTACCGGCGTGGCCGCCGCCTACGACAATGACGTCGAATTCGTGGAGCATCGGGCCGCGAATTCTACGCGACCGTTCCACGTGGAACTACAGAGAACGCCGTTTCACGTGGAACAGAAGTAATTGCTGCAATGCAGCGTCTGCCCTAGCGTTCCAGCTCCCGGTGCATGCGATGCCGCCTCTCTTCGAGTACGGGCGGTAGATGCTTGCCGAGCTTGGCGAAGAGCTGGTCGTGCGACTGCAGCTCGTCGCGCCAGCCGGCGGCGTCAATTCGGGCCAGCTCGCCATACTGATTCGGCGAGACTTTCTCGAGTCCTTGCCAGTTGAGATCCTGGAACCGCGGCATGACGCCCAGAGGCGTCTCTACGCCCTGCGCACGTCCCTGGGAGCGCTGCGCAATCCACTGGAGCACGCGCATGTTCTCGCCGAAGCCGGGCCAAATGAAGCGGCCATTCGCGTCACGGCGGAACCAGTTGACGCGGAAGATCTTCGGCGGGTGCTTAACCGCCTGGCCCATTTTCAGCCAATGGGCGAAGTAATCGCCCATGTTGTAGCCAACGAACGCAATCATGGCCATCGGATCGCGCCGCACCACGCCGACTTTGCCCGTAATGGCGGCGGTAGTCTCGGAGCCCAAGGTTGCAGCCATGTAGACGCCTTCTTCCCAGCTCGGCGCCTCGACGACGAGGGGCACTGTCGTCGATCGCCTGCCCCCGAATACGAACGCCGAGATCGGGACACCGTTCGGGTCTTCCCATTTGGCATCGATCGATGGGCATTGCGAGGCCGGCACAGTGAAGCGCGCATTCGGGTGCGCGGCCAAGCGACCCTTTTTGCCGTCCTCCGGGGTCCAATCCTTGCCCTGCCAGTCGATCAGGCGCGCAGGGGGCGTATCGGTCATGCCTTCCCACCATACGTCGCCCTCCGGGGTCAGAGCCACGTTCGTGAAAATGACGTTTTTCTTGAGCATGCGCATCGCATTCGGATTGGTCGCCTCCGAGGTACCGGGCGCCACGCCGAACAAACCCGCTTCAGGATTGATGGCGTGGAAGCGGCCATCCGGCCCAGGCTTGATCCAGGCGATATCCTCACCGATCGTGCTCACCTTCCAGCCCTTGTATACGGCAGGCGGGATCAGCATCGCGAGGTTGGTCTTGCCGCACGCAGACGGGAAAGCCGCGGAGATGTAAGTCTTCTCGCCGTTCGGTGATTCCATCCCAAGGATGAGCATGTGCTCCGCAAGCCATCCTTCATCACGCGCCATAACCGAGGCGATGCGCAAGGCGAGGCACTTCTTGCCGAGCAGCGCGTTGCCGCCGTAGCCTGAGCCGTAGGACCAGATTTCCCGTGTCTCCGGGAAATGCACGATCCACTTTTCCTTCTCGTTGGAAGGCCACGCGGCATCCTTTTGACCCGGCGCAATAGGCGCTCCGACCGAATGCACGCACGGGACGAACTTGCCGTCCACGCCGAGCCACTCCGCGACGGCGCGGCCCATCCGCGTCATGACCTTCATGCTGATCGCCACGTACGCGGAGTCGGAAATCTCCACGCCCACCTGGGCGATATGAGAACCGATCGGCCCCATGGAAAAGGGCATGACATACAGGGTTCGCCCGCGCATGCATCCGTCGAAAAGCCGGCTAAGCGTGCCACGCATCTCGAGCGGATCGATCCAGTTATTCGTCGGACCCGCGTCTTCCTTGTTCCGGCTGCAGATGAACGTGCGTTCCTCCATTCGCGCCACATCGGTCGGGTGCGAGCGCGCCAGGAATGAGTTGGGACGCAGTTCTTCATTCAGGCGAATAAGCGTGCCGGCGGCAACGAGCTCCTCACACAGCCGGTCGTACTCCGTCTGGGAACCGTCACACCAATGCACGCGCTGGGGCTTGGCAAGGCGGGCAATCTCCGAAACCCATTGCCGAAGGCCGGCGTGCCGCACCCACGCCGGGGCACTGATCTCGGCGCTCGCTTGCGAAAGAGGAGCATTCATCGCGTCATGACTCCGAAAAGGCAACGGCCCAGGCTAGGCTGGGCCGACGTGAAGGGGATCCGTTCGCAGATTCTAGCACCGCGTCGACTGCACCCGCTTTCGGCCTCGGTTGCGCCGATCGGATAAATAACTTGTTAAACAAAGGCTTGATCGATCTAAACAGTCACTTTCCGATGCAGAAGCGAGCAAAGATCCCGCCCAACAAATCATCGCTCGTGGCGATTCCGGTGATGCTGCCGAGCTGATCGTGCGCAAGGCGCAGTTCCTCTGCAAACAGCTCCCACCGTTCGCCTTCGGCCGCTGCGCGGGCCAAATGTTCCGCACATGCGCGGAGCGCGCGGAGATGACGCTCGCGTGCGAGAAACACGGATTCCCCGCCCGAGCTGGACCAGCCGGCGGCTTCGAGAATGGCCGTGCGGAGTCGATCGAGGCCCGCCCCGCTCTGCGCCGACACCGCTAGAGCGCCGAGCGGCGCGCTGAAACCCGGATGCAGGTCGAGCTTGTTGAAGACGAGAAGGCGAGAGGTGGCAGGGTCTAGCGCGTCGGGCACCAGCGGCTCGTCGCCCGCCTCCGCCACCACGACGACCACGTCTGCGGCAGCGATTTCGCGGCGCGTGCGCTCTATGCCGAGCCGCTCGATTTCATCGGCTGAAGCGCGCAATCCCGCAGTGTCGACCAGCGTGAGGGGTACCCCTTCGATCTGCACCGGCTCGCGCAATGCGTCCCGGGTCGTTCCGGGAATCGGTGTGACAATCGCGCGGTCCTGGCCCGCGAGTCGATTGAGGAGGCTCGACTTGCCGACATTTGGCGGCCCCGCCAGCACCACCTGTACACCGCCGCGAAGAAGAGCGCCCTGTCGGCTCTTTGCCAGCACCTCCTCAAGCGCCTGCTGTGCCGCGGCGAGCCTCGCCTCGGCGTCGGTCCTATGCAAAGCGTCTAGCTCCTCCTCGGGAAAGTCCAGCATCGCCTCGGTTAGCGCGCGCAGCTCAACCAGCCGACCGCGCAGTGCTTCGATGGCGGCGGAGAACTCGCCGCTCAGCGATCGAACGGCGCTGCGCGCGGCCTGCCGGCTCGCCGCATCGATCAGGTCCGCAACCGCTTCCGCCTGCGCGAGATCAATGCGTCCCTCGAGAAATGCCCGCCGCGTGAACTCCCCCGGCTCTGCGAGCCGGGCGCCGGCGTCCAGGCAGGCGCCGAGGACCTCCTGCAGCACCACCGGGCCGCCGTGCCCCTGAAGCTCCAGCACCGCTTCGCCCGTATAGGAGCGGGGCGGGGGAAAGTAGATGGCCAGCCCCCGGTCGAGGACGTTGCCGCCGGGCTCGCGAAACGATCCATACCTGGCGCACCGCGGCTGAGGCAAGGCGCCGAGAAGCGCGCGCGCGATGTCGGGAACGCGCGGCCCCGAAACACGGATCACCCCTATGCCACCGCGCCCCGGCGCCGTTGCAATGGCCGCGATGGTGTCGCGCGCTAGCTCACCGCCGCGCATGGGCAGGTTTGTCGCGATCGAACATGCGCTGGATCTGCCATTGCTGAAGGATGGAGAGAATGTTGTTCACCAGCCAATACAGCACCAACCCGGCCGGAAAGAAGAAAAAGAAGATGCTGAAGACGAACGGCATGAACTGCATCACCTTGGCCTGCACCGGATCGGGTGGCTTCGGATTCATGCGCGTCTGCAGCACCATGGTGGCCGTCATGAGGACTGGCAGCACATAGTAGGGATCGAGCGCCGAAAGATCCTTGATCCACAGAATGAACGGAGCATGGCGCAGCTCGATGGCCGCCAGCAGCACCCAGTAGAGGGCGATGAACACCGGTATCTGCACGACGATCGGAAAGCAGCCGCCCAGAGGGTTGATCTTCTCCGTACGATAGAGCTCCATCATCGCCTGGTTCATCTTCTGCCGATCGTTGGCGTACATCTCGCGCAGCTTGGTGAGGCGCGGCGTGATGAGCTTCATCTTGGCCATCGACCTGTAGCTGGCCGCGGAAAGCGGGAAGAAAACGAGCTTGATCAGCACCGTCAGCAGAATGATGGCTACACCCCAGTTGCCGGTAAGGGCGTGCAGCTTCTGCAGCAGCCAGAAGAGCGGCCAGGCGATGATCGTCAGCCAGCCGTAGTCGACAACCAGATCGAGGCCGGGGGCGGCCGCTTCCAATCGCTGCTTCTCCTGCGGGCCCGCGTAGAGCGGCACGGTAACCGTCGTGCTGGCCCCGGGCGCGAGACGCACCGGCAACACGGTACGTCCCGCATAGGTGCCGTCCTGCCGCTTCTCGATCGTATATTCGCGCTCGGTGCCGTTCGGCGGCAGCCAGGCGCTCACGAAGTAGTGCTGGACGAAAGCGAGCCAACCGTCCTTCGCTTGATGTGCGTATTCCGATTCGGCCTTGCCCTTGTCGATGTCGGCCGGCGCGACCTTCTGGAACTTGTGCTCTTCGGTGTACACCGAGTAGCCGGTGAAGCTGCGCGCGCCGAAGCTCGAGGCAAGGCCGGCATGGTTCTCGTCCGGCAGGCCGTCATGAGTGAACTGGAAGTAGGCGTAGGCCGATGCTGCGGCCCGGGTCGCATTGTGTATTCGCAGCGACACATCGATCACATAACTGTTTTGGTGGAAGGTATAGACCTTCTCGACCTGAAGGCCGTCGCGGCTCTGCGCGGAAAATCGGACCGAAAGCGAATCCTGGCCAGGGCGCAGCACACGCTCGCCCGGCTCTGCTCGCCAAACGGTGCGATGGTTCGGCCCTTCTTCGCCGGTGAGACCGCTTTGCGCTTGGTAGCGATGGGCTGGCCCGAGAAGCACGAAGTTCTTGTCCGGGTCGACGGCATCTTTGTGCTTGAGCAGCTCCAGCCGGCCGAGCGTCGCGCCCACCGTATCGATTTGCGCTTCCACAAGATCGGTCGTCACGGTGACGATCTCGCCTTTGGCGGCGCCTGCCGCCGGAACGGTAGTCGAGGAAGGCGCCGTTACCGTGGAGCCGCTCGGCTTCGCCGCCTGCGGCGACGGCAGCGGGCTCGCCGACGGGACGGGTGGCGGCTTTGGCCGATGATCGCGCTCCCAGGCTTCCCAGAGCATGAGAAGCGAGAAGCCGAAGATGAAAAGCAGGATGAGGCGCTGGGTGTCCATCGCTAAGGAACGGGATCGTAGCCGCCGGGGTGCCACGGGCCGCACCGGCACACCCGCCGCACCGCTAGCCATCCTCCCTGCCACGCGCCGTGCTTGGCGAGGGCCTCATCTGCATATTCAGAGCAGCTCGGGTGAAAGCGGCACGAACGGGGCAGCAGCGGCGCAATGCACCATTGATAGCCCAGCACGATCCAGCGTAACGAGCGCGCCATCATGCGAGTTCCTCGAGCAGCTGCCTCAGCGTGCGCAACATGGCGGGCGAGCCGTGCACACCGTACGGCGGCCGCACGAGCAAGTCGATTCCGCCGAGGGAGTGCTGCTCGAGCCTGAAGGCTTCACGAATGCAGCGCTTGATCCGGTTTCGTTCCACAGCCCTGGCAGAATGCCTGCGCGAAATGAGAATCCCGAGCCGTGGCGGTCCGCCGGCACGGCGCTGATAATAAAAGACGAAACCGCCGAGGCTGCGGCGCGTACCGCTGCGAAGCAGCCGCTCGAATTCGACCTTTCGCCCGAGGCGGCGGGAGGGGTCCAGTCCGAAACGGCGCCTTACCGCGTCTGAGCCCGCTATAGCGCGATCCGGCGCCGTCCGCGAGCGCGACGGTTGCGCAACACCTTGCGTCCGCCGGGCGTACGACTGCGCACGAGAAACCCGTGGCGTCGGGCACGTCGCGTTTTCGAGGGTTGGTAAGTCCGCTTCGTTGCCATTACTACCGTCCGAAAAAGGGCGGTATTAGAGCTTGCGTGTCATCGCATTGTCAAATCGATCGATGCGCCTCTTTGAGCGGTTTCTAGCTGTGGATAACCCATGACGAAGCGGGTAAAATCTCGCCTCGTCTAGGCCAATTACAAGATGCAGAATCTCTGGGACGCCTGCTTGCGTCGCCTCGAGCAGGAACTGCCCGCGCAACAATTCAATACTTGGATTCGGCCCCTCGCGCCGGAGGCCGGTGCGACAAACGACACGCTCGTGCTCGCCGCGCCGAATCGCTTCGTGCTCGAGTTGGTGCGCGAGCGTTTTGCGGCGCGCATCGAACGGCTCGCTGCCGAAGCGAGCGGTCGCGACTGCGGCCTTCGTCTCGTGCTCGCACGCGGCGTGGAAACCGCGGCGCGTGCCGGGCCGGCGCCGGCGCGCGCCACGCCGGAGCCGGGCGTTGTGCCGGACCGTTCTCGGCTGAATCGAGGTTTTTCCTTCGACAGCTTCGTTACCGGCAAGGCCAACCAGTTAGCGCGCGCCGCAGCCCTGCAGGTTGCCGAAAATCCCGGCATTTCGTACAACCCGCTTTTCATTTACGGTGGCGTCGGCCTAGGCAAGACGCATCTGGTGCAGGCAATCGGCAACCAGGTCGCCGACCAGCGGCCGCAGGCGCGCATCCGCTACATCCATGCCGAGCAGTACGTCACCGACGTGGTGCGGGCCTACCAGCAGAAGTCTTTCGACGAGTTCAAGCGCTATTACCACTCCCTCGACCTCCTGCTGATCGACGACATTCAGTTCTTTTCCAACAAAGGTCGAACGCAGGAAGAGTTTTTCTACGCCTTCAATGCGCTCGTCGAGGCACACAAGCAGATCGTCATCACCTGTGACACCTATCCCAAGGAAATCGCCGGAATGGAGGAGCGGCTGATCTCGCGTTTCGGCTGGGGCCTCACCGTGGCGATCGAGCCTCCGGAGCTCGAGATGCGCGTCGCGATCGTCCTCAAGAAGGCTGAAGCCGAGGCCGCGGCGCTCTCCGAGGAGATCGCCTTCTTCATCGCGAAGCATATTCGCTCGAATGTGCGCGAGCTGGAAGGTGCCCTCAAGAAGGTGCTCGCCTTCGCACGTTTCACCGGCAGGGAGCTCTCGCTCGACCTGGCCAAGGAAGCGCTGCGCGACATCCTCAACCTGAATAGCCGGCAGGTCAGCGTGGAGGGGATCCAGAAAACCGTCGCCGAGTACTTCAAGATCAAGATGTCCGACATGCACTCCAAGAAGCGCAGCCGGAACATCGCCCGACCGCGTCAGGTAGCAATGGCCCTTGCCAAGGATCTCACCCAGATGAGCCTGCCGGAAATCGGCGAGGCTTTCGGTAACCGCGACCACACCACGGTCCTGCACGCCTGTCGGACGATCGCCACGCTGCGCAGCCGGGACAGCGCCCTCAATCGCGACTATCTCGTGCTCGAGCAGGTGCTCAAAGGTTGACCACAGGCTCGAACAAGCTGTGCGGGACCCGCGCACAACCTGTGGGCAAACGCGGCGTCCCGCGGCGCTCAGCCGTTTACTCACAGCCGCGCACAATGATTCCACAGGTTTCCCCAGGGCTCCACGGCGCGCAACCGTTGGATCGGAAACGGGATTGCGGATTATCCCGCGGACGAACCTTCCCTATTAGCTACTACTAATTAGGTAAATAACCAAGAAATGATCAAGGCAAAGCGCGACGACATCCTCGGCCCGCTCGCGGCGGTCAGCGGCATCATCGAGCGTCGGCATACCTTGCCGATTCTCTCGAACGTGCTGCTCGAGCGCAGTGGTGACGCGCTTGCCTTTCTTGCCACCGACATCGAGATTCAAATCACCGCGCACAGCAGCCTGGTCGGCGCGGGCGATGCGAAGGCGCTCACGGTGGGCGCGCGAAAGTTGCTCGACATCCTGAGGGCGTTGCCGGAAGACGCCGAGGTGAGCCTGCAACCGCAGGACAAGCGACTGACCGTCAAGGCAGGCAAGAGCCGCTTTACGCTGCAGACCCTGCCCGCGGAGGATTTTCCGCGGCTCGCCAAGCCCTCCGGGGATGTCGCCCGCTTCAGGCTCGAGCAGAAGGCGCTGCGTCGCCTGCTTGGCCTGGTCCACTACGCGATGGCTCAGCAGGACATCCGCTATTATCTGAACGGCCTGCTCATGGTGGTGGAGGACGAGAAGCTGAAGCTCGTCGCGACCGACGGCCATCGCCTCGCCTATGCTTCGCTGGAGCTTGCCGCCAAGCTCCCGCGGCAAGAGGCCATCGTGCCGCGCAAGACGGTCATCGAGCTCACCAAGCTGCTCGGCGAAAGCGACGGCGAGGTCCAGGTCGAGCTGTCGGCGACGCAGGCCGCATTTCGCTTCGGCAGCGTGGAGCTGGTGACGAAGCTGATTGATGGCAAGTTCCCCGATTACACCCGCGTCATCCCGGTGCAGCATAAAAATCGCCTGCACACCGAACGAGAGCCGCTGCGCCAGGCCCTGCAGCGCGCGGCGATCCTGTCCAACGAAAAATTCCGTGGCGTGCGCTGGGTCCTTGGGGAGGGCAACCTGAAGATCGTCTCGTCCAACGCCGAGCAGGAAGAGGCTCAGGAGGAGCTGGAGGTCGACTATCAGGGCGATGCGCTCGACATCGGCTTTAACGTCAACTATCTCCTCGATGTGCTCAACAACGTTCCGGGAGCGGGCCTCGAGTGCCTGTTCGGCGATGCTGCGTCGAGCGCCCTGATCACTTACCCCGCCGAGAAGGACTTCAAGTACGTCGTCATGCCGATGAGGATCTGATTTGGCCGCCAACCCTACAAACCCGAGCGATTACGATTCCGACGCCATCAAGGTCCTGAAGGGCCTGGAGGCCGTGCGCAAGCGGCCGGGGATGTACATCGGCGACACCTCGGACGGCACCGGCCTGCACCACATGGTGTTCGAGGTCGTCGACAATGCGGTGGACGAGGCGCTCGCCGGCTTCTGCGACGAGATCGCCGTGACCATCCACACCGACAACTCGATCTCCGTGCTCGACAACGGCCGCGGCATCCCCACCGGCATCAAGGATGACGACGAGCTGAAGCGCTCGGCGGCGGAGATCGTCATGACCGAGCTGCATGCCGGAGGCAAGTTCGACTCCAACACGTACAAGGTGTCGGGCGGCCTGCACGGCGTGGGCGTTTCGGTGGTGAATGCGCTCTCGGAATGGCTGCGCCTCACCATCTGGCGCGACGGCAAGGTCCACCAGATGGAGTTCCGCAACGGCGCGGCGGTCGCGCCCCTCAAGGAGACCGGCACGTCCGAGCGCCGCGGCACCGAGGTGCATTTCCTGGCCTCGAAGGAGACCTTCGGGGCGGTCGATTACCACTACGACATCCTGGCGCGCCGGCTGCGCGAGCTCTCGTTCCTCAACAACGGCGTGCGCATTGTGCTCATCGACCAGCGCACCGGCAAGGAGGAGAACTTCGCCTTTTCAGGGGGCGTGAAGGGCTTCGTCGAGTACATGAATCGCGCGAAGAACGTGCTGCATCCCAACCTATTCGTGGCACAGGCCGTGAAGGAAGGCATCACCGTCGAGGTGGCGATGCAGTGGAACGACTCCTACCAGGAGAACGTGCTCTGCTTCACCAACAACATCCCGCAAAGGGACGGCGGAACGCACCTGACGGGGCTGCGCGCGGCGATGACGCGCGCGCTCAACAAGTTCATCGAGGAAAATGAGATCGCCAAGAAGGCGAAGGTCGAGACCACCGGCGATGACATGCGTGAGGGGCTGGCGTGCGTGCTGTCCGTCAAGGTGCCCGAGCCCAAGTTCTCCTCGCAGACGAAGGAGAAGCTCGTCTCCTCGGAAGTGCGCCCGGTGGTGGAGGAGATCGTCGCAGAGAAGCTGCGCCAGTACCTCGACGAGAACCCGGTCGACGCGCGCACCATCACGACGAAGATCGTCGAGGCGGCGGCAGCGCGCGAAGCGGCGCGCAAGGCGCGCGAGATGACGCGCCGCAAGGGCGTCCTGGATGGCATGGGCCTGCCGGGCAAGCTGGCCGACTGCCAGGAGCGCGATCCGGCGCTGTGCGAGCTGTACCTCGTGGAGGGCGACTCGGCGGGCGGCTCGGCGAAGCAGGGCCGCGACCGCAAGTTCCAGGCGATCTTGCCGCTGAAGGGCAAGATCCTCAACGTCGAGCGGGCGCGCTTCGACAAGCTGCTCTCCTCGGCGGAGATCGCGACGCTGATCACCGCGCTCGGCTGCGGCATCGGCAAGGAGGAGTACAACCCCGAGAAGCTGCGCTACCACCGCATCATCATCATGACCGATGCCGACGTCGACGGCTCGCATATCCGCACGCTGCTGCTCACCTTCTTCTACCGTCAGATGCCGGAGCTCGTGGAGCGCGGCCACATCTACATCGCGCAGCCGCCGCTCTACAAGGCGAAGCTCGGCAAGGAGGAGCGTTATCTCAAGGACGAGCACGAGCTGAGCGAATTCATGCTGAGGCAGGCGCTGGTCGATGCCACGCTGCATCCCCGCGCGGGCGCGGAGGCGATCAGCGGCGATGCCCTTGCCGAGCTCGCCAAGTCGCACCTGCTTTCGCAGGCGGTCATCGAGCGGGTTTCGCGCCTGGTCGACCGCGAGGCGCTGCTTGCCATCCTCGGCGGCGTGCAGATCGACCTGTCGAGCCGCCACCGCGCCGAGGTGTCCGCCGAGGCGCTGGAGACGGCGATCGGCGGCAGCGGCATCGCGGTGGCGCCGCACTTCGACCAGAAGACCGACCGCTACCAGGTGCGCATCGAGCGGACACGGCACGGCAACGTGCGCATGACCAGCATCGACACCGAGTTCGTGCACTCGGGCGACTATGCGCAGATCCGCCAGAGCGCCGAGATGCTGCGCGGCCTGATCGGCGAGGGCGCGTACGTACAGCGCGGTGAGAAACGTCAACCGGTGCGCGACTTCGGCGAAGCCATGCGCTGGCTGCTCGCCGAGGTCGAGAAGTCGATGACGCTCCAGCGCTACAAGGGCCTGGGGGAAATGAACCCGGAGCAGCTCTGGGAGACGACGATGGATGTCTCCGCCCGTCGCCTGCTGCGCGTACAGATCGAGGACGGCATCGCCGCGGACGAGATATTCACCATGCTGATGGGCGACGAGGTCGAACCGCGGCGCGCCTTCATCGAGAACAATGCGCTCGGGGTGCGCAACCTCGACGTCTAGCCGCGCTATGCCGCCCGGCGTCTTTTCCGGGCGGTTCCGCCTTCTGTGCTGTCCGACTTTTCCTTGGGCGCGCGCGCCTGGAACTCGAAGCCGATCTTGCCGTCGGGCGTCTTCACCAGGAACGCCTTGAAGCGCCGGCCCTTTTTGGAGACGAAGCCGGTAAGCAGGTCGGTGCGCCCGGTGGCCAGCAGCTTCGTCATCTGCTCGCGCTCTACCGGCTGCTGAAGGATGATGCGCCCGGAGCGGAAGTCGCAGGCGCGCGCCGGCCCGACTGCTTTCTCGCAGGTATACGTCATGCCGTGCTCGAAGACTCGCGAGCCGCACTTCGGGCAGGCGCCGAGCGTTTCCTGAGCGCTGAAGTCCGGCGCCGCCTCACCCTCGCCGGCGCTCTGGCCGAAGTCGAACTCCGGGCGCAAATCCTCGCCCAGCCGCACCACCGCGGCGAACGGCCGGCCCTGCTTGCTGCGGAACCCTGTGAGCGGCCCGACGACGCGCTTCTCGATGAGCTCGGCGATCTCCTCGGGCGACCATTCGCGGCCCGAGGTCACCTTCCAGATCGCGAAGTCGCACTTCTGACATTGGAACTTGCGGTAGTTCTCCTGCACCACGCCGCCGCACTTCGGGCAGGGCGCCGGCACCGTGGCATAGACGGTGTCGGGGATTTCCCCCTGCTTGATGACCGCCACCGTGCTTCGCACCAGCTGCCATATCTCCTTCATGAACTGCTCGCGCGTGAGCTTGCTCTGCTCGATCAGGCGCAGCTTGTGCTCCCACTCGCCGGTGAGCTCGGGCGAGGCGAGCTCGACGATGCCTAGCATGTGCAGTGCGAAGAGCAGCGAGAACGCCTTCGGCGTCGGCACGAGCTCGCGGCCTTCGCGATGCAAGTATTCCTCGCGGATCAGGCCTTCGATGATCGCCGCGCGGGTGGCCGGCGTGCCGAGCCCCTTTTCCTCCATCGCCACACGCAACTCGTCGTCCTCGATCAGCTTGCCCGCGCCTTCCATCGCCGAGAGCAGCGTCGCCTCCGTGAAGCGCGGCGCGGGCTTCGTCTGATGCGCGCTTTGCGCTACGTCGGCGACGCGCACCCGTTCATCGGATGAGATGGCGGCTAGCGTTTCGCCCTCGCCGCCGGCGCCGCGCCCGTACACCGCGAGCCAGCCGGGGGTTTGCAGGACCCGACCTTCGGTCTTGAAGTGATGCTCGGCAACCCGCGTGACGCGGGTCGTCTGGAGGTATTCCGCGGCGGGATAGAAGACCGCCAGGAAGCGGCGCACGACGAGGTCGTAAAGCTTGCTTTCGGCTTCGTTCAGGCTCTTCGGCGACTGCAGGGTCGGGATGATGGCGAAGTGATCGGAAATCTTCGCATTGTCGAAGATGCGCTTGTTCGGCTTGACCCACCCTTGCTTGAGGATCTGCCGCGCAAAAGGTGCGAGCGCTACCTGCCCGGCGAGGTTCTCGAGCGTTTGCTTCACTGTCGCCAGGTAGTCCTCCGGCAGTGCGCGCGAGTCGGTGCGCGGATAGGTGAGGACCTTATGCCTCTCGTAGAGCGCCTGCGCCAACGAGAGCGTCATCCGTGCCGGGAAGCCGAAGCGGGCGTTCGCCTCGCGCTGCAGGCTCGTCAGGTCGAAAAGCAGCGGCGACAACTGCGTCGAGGGCTTGGTTTCCTCGCTGGCGATGCCGGTCTTGCCGCGACAGGCTTCGACGACCGCCGCGGCATGCGCTGCGCTCCAGAGCCGCTCGGCCTTGCGCTCGGCGTCCTCGTCCTTCTTGAACTGCGGATCGAACCAGCGCCCCGGATACTCGCCCGCCTTGGCGCCGAAGCGCGCATGCACTTCCCAGTAGTCGCGCGGCGTGAAGGCGCGGATCTTCTCCTCGCGCTCGACCAGGATGGCGAGCGTCGGCGTCTGCACCCGTCCCACGGTGGTGAGATAGAAACCGCCTTCCTTCGAATTGAACGCCGTCATCGCCCGGGTGCCGTTGATGCCGACCAGCCAATCCGCCTCGGATCGGCATTTCGCCGCCTCGGCGAGGGGCTGCATGTCGCGGTCGGAGCGCAGCCGCTCGAATCCATCGCGAATCGCCTGCGGTGTCATCGACTGCAGCCAGAGCCGCTCGATCGGCTTGCGCGTCTTGGCGTGCTGCACGATGTAGCGGAAAATCAGCTCTCCCTCTCGCCCGGCATCGCAGGCGTTCACCAGCCCGACCACGTCCTTGCGCTTCATGAGGCGCAATAGCAGGTTGAGGCGATCCTCGCTCTTTTCCAGCGGCGCGAGCTCGAAGTGCGGCGGCAGCACCGGCAGATGCTTGAAGGACCACTTCCCCCGCTTCACCTCGTGCTCTTCGGGCACGGCGAGCTCGAGCAGGTGTCCGACCGCCGACGATATGACGAAGCGCTCGCTCTCGAAGTAGTCGCCTTTTCGCGTGAAGCCGCCCAGGGCGCGGGCGATGTCGCTCGCGACCGACGGTTTCTCCGCGATGATCAGCTTTTTGGCCATGCGAAAGGCCGCAGATGATAAGTGCAAAGGCGTAGCAGCTTCAACCCGGCGCGCCGGGGGCGTGAATTTCCCACGCACGCGCTCACATGTGCGCGCCCGTTAGGTTGCGGTCAGTTCGGCAACCGGCTGTGCGGGACGCTGAACAGATCTTCGGCGAGCAGCCGGCTGGTCGGCGTCTGGTGGTTCCAGAGCACCATCAGGACGATCAGCTTCAGCTGGTCGAGCGAGAGGGCGTGGCCCGATGCGGCGAGCGAGCGCTCGAGCACCAGCTCGCGCGTCTCGGCGTTGAGGATTCCCGATTGCTCGAGCGTAATGAGAAAACCCCGGCATTCTGCGTCAAGCTTGGCGGTCTCGCGCGGCGCGAAAGCGCGGAAGCTCGAGCGGCCGTCGGGAAGCGGCGCACGCTCGCCTTCCGGCGCGCGAAGCACTCCGGCCAGCCAGCGCAAGGCTTCGCTGATGTCGGAATCGTCGAAGCCGGCCGCGGAAAGCTTGCGCGCCACGCGCTCGCGATCATCGGCGATCTCGGCCTGCTGACAATGCTCGAACAGGTAAGCGAGGATGTCGTACATGAGCTCTCCCTTGTTGTTAACGCACGGGGCGGCCGTTGGGTTTACGCGCCCCGCGCTTTCTCGAGCCGTTGAAAAAGCCCTCCGGGCAGTGCCGTGATGCGTCCGTCGAGCTCCAGACGCAAGAGCTCCGACGATACCTGGTCGGGTGAGAGGCCGGCGCGCGCGCAAAGGGCGTCGACGTCCACCGGGTCGTGCCCCATGTGGGCGAGAAGGCCTGGCGCCCGCCGCGCGTCGAGCGCGGCCGCATCCGCACTTGCCGTTATGGCGGGACGCAGGGCGCCGAGCTCCGAGAGCACGTCCTCGGCGCACTCGACGAGCTTGGCGCCCGACTTGATGAGGGCATGGCATCCCTTGGAGAGCGGGGAATGGATGGATCCTGGGACGGCGAAGACTTCGCGGCCTTGCTCGGCGGCGGCGCGCGCGGTGATCAACGAGCCCGAAGCCAAGGCCGCTTCGATCACTAGGCAGCCGCGCGCGAGGCCGCTGATCAATCGGTTGCGTCGCGGAAAGTTTTGCGCCGCGGCTGGCGTGCCGAGTGAAAACTCGCTGACGAGCAGGCCGCGCTCGGCGATCTCGGCTGCCAGCGCGGCGTTGCGCTGCGGATAGACGAGGTCGATTCCGGTGCCGAGAACGGCAATCGTTGAGCCGCCAGCGGCGAGCCCGCCCCTGTGCGCGCCGGCGTCGATGCCGAGGGCCAGGCCCGAGACAATGGCGAGCCCGGACTCGCTCAATGCTTTGGCGAAGTCCTCCGCGTTGCGCACCCCCTGCGCCGTCGCGTTGCGGCTTCCGACGATGGCGAGCGCCGGCTTTTGCAGCAGCTCGATGCGGCCCCAGGCGTAGAAGAGCGGCGGCGGGTCGGCGATCTCGAGGAGCGGCCGCGGGTAGGCTTCGTCGGCGAGAGTTACGATGAAACGGTTTGGCTGCGCCGCCCACTCGAGGCTGCGCTCGACCGCTTGCCGCACCGGCGTGGCATCGAGCGCCTCCAGCGCCGCGCTGCTCGCGTAGGCGCCGAGCTCACTCCGCCTTCGCGCTAGCACCGCCTGCGGCAGGCCGAACTCGCGCAGCAGCTTGCGAATGGTCGATGGACCAAGCCCGGGAGTCAGCGCGAGCTGCAACCAGCCGGCGAGCCCGGGGTCCGGCGTCATGCGCGTCGTGGCGTGAGCCGCTGAGCCGGCGCCAAGTCCCTAGGGCGTCTGCACCACATCCAGCGGGCTGACCGGGCGGTTGACTTGCATGACAAGGGCGTAGGAGACGCGGTCGAAGACGCGGAAGACGAAGGCGAGGCCTGCGCGCTCGATTGGCAGATCGATCCTCGCATCCGGCGCGTTTGGACCTTTGCTGCGGTCGCGCACCGAGCCGCCGAGCGAATAGAGAGCGAGCACGTGTCCGACCTCGACGCCGTCGCGACGACCGCGGTTGATGGTGATGATGGACTGCGGGCCGGCCTCGCCGACCTTGCTTACGCCGCCATAGATGCTCATGACCCGCCCTTGGATCTGCTTGGCCGGCGCATGAGGCGCATAGCTGAGGGATTGAGCGCGGGCCGCGGCGATCAGCTTGTCTCCGGCCTCGACTTCCTGTACGGCGCTGGTCAGCAGCACGGTCGCAGGGTCACCGGACCGGGTCACCTGAGCCGTGCCGAGATACACCGCTTCGTACGCCAACGTCTGATTGGTGTCCGGATCGACGAGCGGGATGCCGCGTCGATAGACGTACCAGGTCTCCTCCTTTGCGCCGGCGATGCCTCGCACATATGCGGTATTGCCGGCGGCGAGGATCACCCGGTCGGTTTGCGTGCCGATGATGGTCGGCGCGTTGTCCAGCCCGTCGGGCTCGACGATCAAAGGACGCGTCAGGAACGGCTCGATGAGCGCTGCCGGAATGCTCGGGATGCCCTGCTTCGCCAGAGCCTCGCTTCGCACCCTCGGTTCCAGCCTCAGCGTGCCGGCTGCCGTTTCGCGCGCCGTGCCGGTGCCCGTACCGGTCGACGGGGCGCGCTCCTCGCCTCCGATGCGCAAGCGGCCGCTGGCGCGATCGAGAAGGATGACGTAGCCCGGGTAAATCAGGTGCGGGTTGCGGATTTCGTCTTTGTTCAGCCCCCACAATTCCGGCCACCGCCAGGGGGAATCGGTGTAGCGCTGCGCTATTCCCCAGAGCGTATCGCCAGGGACCACCACATATCGCTCGGGGGCGTCGGGCTTCAGAGTGAGCGGAGCGTTCGGCGCCTGCGCGGCCGCGAAGCCCAGAACGCCGAATAAAGCGAGTGCTGTGATAGACTTACGCAATTGCTGGACCATGGTGACCCCGTCCTTCTTATGGCTTCTTGGGCCGGCAGTTCTTAGCGTTCTTTGCTCAATGTAGCACAACGACGATAGCTTATATGGCGCGTGAAATTCTCCATATAATCTATTCAATCTGCAAGTAAATCTGTTCTGCGATGGCCATCCTAAACATCCTGCGTTACCCGGACGCCCGGCTCCACAAGGTTGCTGCTCCCGTTACCGTTTTCGACGAGCCTCTAAAGAGGCTGGTGGCCGACATGGCCGAGACAATGTATGCCGCTCCCGGCATCGGCTTGGCTGCGACGCAGGTCGACGTACACAAGCAGGTCATCGTCGTCGACGTTTCCGAACGCCGCGATTCGCTCGTCGTTCTCGTCAATCCGGAGATCGTCGAGAGCACGGGCGAGTCGGACATCGAGGAAGGCTGCCTTTCGCTTCCCGGGATTTATGAGCTTGTGCCGCGGACCGAGCGCGTCAAGGTGCGCGCGTACGATCGCAACGGCAACCCCTTTACCCTCGAGGCGCAAGGCTTGCTCTCGGTGTGCATCCAGCACGAGATGGATCACCTAAAGGGCAAGGTGTTCGTCGAGCACCTCTCGCAGCTCAAGCAGCAGCGCATCCGGGCCAAGCTGGCGAAGCAGCTGCGCAAGACCGCGTGACGCGCTCCGCCTGCGGCTAGTCTTCGCCGGTACTGCCGGATTCGCGCAGCGGGCGCTGGCCCGCCTGCTCGATACGCCGCACCAAGTAGGGCTGGTGCTGACGCGTCCCGACCCGATGGCGGGACGGGGCATGCGCGTCGTGCCGAGCGCGGTGAAGCGCTTGGCGGTCGAGCGCGGCCTCGACGTCTTTCAACCGCCCTCCCTGAAGAGTCCCGACGTCGCGAGCCGCTTGCAGGCCGCGGGCGCGGATGTTTTCGTGGTCGTCGCCTACGGATTGCTCGTTCCTGCATCGCTCCTCGCGCTGCCGCGCCTCGGTGCAGTGAACGTCCATGCATCGCTCCTGCCGCGGTGGCGCGGCGCCGCGCCAATCCAGCGCGCGCTTCTTGCTGGGGATCGTTTCACCGGCGTTTCGATCATGAAGATGGACGAAGGACTCGACACCGGTCCGGTCTACCTGCAGCGTCCGATCGACATCGCCGAGGACGACGACGCCGGTACTCTCCACGAGAAGCTCGCTTCGCTTGGCGCGGAAGCGCTCGTGGAAACGCTCGCCCAGATCGAGCAAGGCAAGGCGCATCCGGTGCGGCAACCGGAAGCGGGAATCACCTACGCCGCGAAGATCGACAAGCGAGAAGCGCAGCTCGACTGGCGGCGTCCAGCTGGCGAGCTCGAGCGCGCGGTGCGCGCATTTCGGCCTTCGCCGGGCGCCGGCGCCCGCCTCGGCGAAGAGCCGATCAAAGTTTGGAGAGCGAGCGTCGTGGATTCGCAAGGCGAGCCCGGCACCCTTCTCGACGCTCGCGCTCTGATCGTGGCTTGCGGGAAGGGGTCGCTTCGCATTCTCGAGCTGCAACGCGCCGGAGGACGGCGCGTGAGCGGCGAGGAATTCCTGCGCGGCCGCCCTCTCGCGCCTGGCACGCGCTTTCAGTGAAGGCGTCAAGCGCGCTAGCGCCAGCACTACGGGATGCCGCGCGCCTTGTGGCGCGAGT
>DASQYN010000531.1:0-14711 GCA_035639215.1 Burkholderiales bacterium | reverse complement strand
GTCGTGGTGCCGCCGAACGCGGCGGACACCGTGCCGCTGTAGAAGTCGTCGGCCGACATGATGCCCATGCCCGAGAGCTGCTCGATGTGGCAATGGCTGTCGATGCCACCCGGCAGCACATAGCGGCCGTTCGCGTCGATGTCGCGGCGGCCCGCGGGCAGGCGCTCCGCCATGGCGACGATCATCTCGCCCGCGATGCCGATGTCGCAGCGGATCGTCTCGCTCGCGGTGGCGACGGTGCCGTTACGAATGGTGAGATCGAGCTTGTCCATTGCCACGCATAATATTCGACCATGAAGCTGAAATCGCACGGACGCTACGACTATTCCGCAATCGCGGAGCGCAAGGACTACAGCTGGCCGGACGGCAAGCGCCTCGCGGTCCACTTCTGCCTGAACGTCGAGCACTTCTCCTTCGGCGAAGGCCTCGGCAACGACTACGCCGCGCCGCATCCCCAGCCCAACTCGCGCAGCTTCGCCTGGCGCGATTACGGCAACCGGGTCGGCGCGTGGCGCCTGCTCGAGCTCGCCGAGGCGTACGACCTGCCCTATGCGCTGCTGGTCAACAGCGCGCTCTACGACTACTGCCCGCAGATGGTCGCCGCCTTCAGCAGGCGCGGCGACGAGATCGTCGGCCACGGCCGCACCAACGCCGAGCGCCAGGCGGACCTGCCTCTCGAAGCGGAAAGGCAGCTGATCCAGGAAGCGGCCGAGACGATCGCGAGGCACGAAGGCAGGCGGCCGATCGGCTGGCTTGCGCCCTACATCTCGCAGACCGAGCGCTCGCCCGACCTGCTGCGCGAGGCGGGCTTCCGCTACATGATGGACTGGCCGCTCGACGACCAGCCGGTCTGGTTCCGCACGAAGCACGGCCCGATCCTTTCGATACCCTACGCGCACGATCTCAACGACTCGCTGGAGGCCGTCTCGCGCCGCACGCCTTCGCAGCTCTATTGCGAGAACCTGATCGACCAATTCGACGAGATGCTCGAGGAGTCGGCGCGCCGGCCGCTCGTCATGAGCGTGGTGCTGCACAGCTTCATCCTCGGCCAGCCGCACCGCCTGCGCCGCTTCCGCCGGGTGATAGAGCACATCGTCCGGCAGCGCGACCGGATCTGGCTCGCCCGTCCCGGCGAGATATGCCACCACATTGAAACGCTGCCTGCCGGCACCGTGCCCGGCAGCGAAGCCTAGGAGCTCTTCATGACGACAGACCGGATGCTGGCGGCCCGCGAAGGCGCGATCGGCTGGATCACCTTCAACAATCCGGCGCGGCGCAACGCCGTCTCGCTCGCCATGTGGCAGGCGCTCGGCGAGATCGTGCGCGGCTATACGGAGGACCCCTCCGTGCGCGCCATCGTGCTGCGCGGCGCGGGGGAAGAGGCCTTCGTCTCGGGGGCCGACATTTCGGAGTTCGAGGAGAAGCGCTCCAGCGCCGAGACGACCGCGGCCTACAACCGCGCTGCCGAGGAGGCGACGGCGGCGCTCGAGCGCGCCGGCAAGCCGACGCTCGCCATGATCCGCGGCTACTGCATCGGCGGCGGCGTCTCGATCGCTCTCTGCTGCGACCTGCGCTTCGCCGGAGAAGGCGCGAAATTCGGCGTGCCGGCCGCGCGCCTCGGGCTCGGCTACGGCTTCGAAGGCGTGCGCCGCCTGGTCGGCGTGGTGGGCCCGAGCTACGCCAAGGAGATCTTCTATACGGCGCGCCATTTCAGCGCCCAGGAAGCGCTCGCCATGGGGCTCGTCAACCGGGTCGTCGCTGATGCCGAGCTCGAAGCCGCGGTGCGTCGCTGCGCTGCAACGATCGCCGACAACGCCCCGCTCACCGTGAGCTCGATCAAGCTGCTGGTCGACGAGGCGATGAAGGACCCGCAGGTGCGCGACCTCGGGCGCTGCGAGGACTCGGTGCGGCACTGCTTCGAGAGCGAGGACTACGTCGAAGGCCGTCGCGCCTTCATGGAGAAGCGGAAGCCCCAGTTCCGCGGCCGCTGATTTAGACTGCGGGGCACGAGGAGGAGACGACCATGAGCTTGCTTGCATCGCGCCCGGCGAGAGCGTTCGCCGCGGTCGCACTGACTTCTGTCGCCGCGTTGGCTCCCAGTGTCACGCGCGCCGACATGGCGCCCTGGGAAAAGTCGCTCTACGAGGCGGCGAAGAAGGAGAAGGAGTTCACCGTCTACACCGCGCACTACACGACGCAGATCGCGGCCGACCTGTGCGACGCCTTCAACAAGAAGTATCCGGGCGTCACCTGCAAGTTCGTGCGCACCACGGCGCAGGTGGCGATGCAGCGCTTCCAGCAGGACCTGAAGTCGAACGTCGCCGGCTGCTCGGTGTTCAGCAGCACCGACGTCGGCCACTATCCGGCGCTGAAGAAGCAGGGCGTGCTCGCCGCATACAAGCCGCACAACCTCGCCAACATGGTGGACGCGCTGAAGCAGTACAACGACAAGGAAGACCAGTACTGGGTCACCTCGGCTGGCCTGGTCATCATCGCCTACAACACCTCGCTCGTCTCGGCCAAGGACGCGCCGCGCAAGTGGACCGACCTGCTCGATCCGACATGGAAGGACAAGGTGGCGATCGGCCACCCGGGATTCAGCGGCTACGTCGGCACCTGGACGGTGGAGATGCAGAAGCTCTACGGCTGGGACTACTTCGTGAAGCTGGAAAAGAACAAGCCGCAGATCGGCCGCTCGATCAACGACACCATCACCATGCTGAACGCGAAGGAGCGCGCGGTCGCCGCCGCCGCCGACGCGACGACGCTCGAGAGCCTGGACAAGGGCAACCCGCTCGCCGTCAGCTACCCGGAGGACGGTTCGCTCCTCATGGTCTCGCTCACCGGCATCCCGAAGAGCGCGCCCGCGCCGAATGCCGGGCGGCTTTTCGTCGAGTTCCTGCTCTCGCGCGAGGCCGCCGAGGTGCAGGTGAAGGACCGCTCGCAGGTCGTCGTCAAAGGCGTGCGCCCGCTGCCCGGCGCGAAAGCCATGGACGAGATCAAGGTAGTGCGGCCGACCGAGGACGAGATCACCAAGGGCATTCCGGAGGTGAAGGAGAAGTTCCGGGATCTCTTCGGCGTCTAGGGCAGCCGTGAAATTCGCCGTCCCCGCGAAAGCGGGGACCCATCTCTTGTCCGCCGTCCCTGCGGCCGCGCCGCGCTGGCGGCTGCCGCGCGACGCCTCGTGGTGGATCTGGGTTGCCGCCATCGTCGTGCTGCTCGTCCTGGTGATCAACCCGCTGGTGCGGCTGGTGCTCGTCAGCTTCCAGGACGTGGGCGGTGCGCTGACGCTCGCCAACTATGTCGGCGCCTATGGCCGGATGCGCCACCTCGAAGCGCTCGGCAACTCGCTCGTCCTCGGTTCCTCGGCGGCGAGCCTGGCGCTGGTCTTCGGCCTGCCGCTCGCCTGGGCGCTCTCGCGCACCGACATGCCGGCGAAAGGGCTGGTCTGGATCTCGGTCCTCGGCACCTTCATCATCCCGCCCTATCTTGGCGCGGTCGCCTGGATCCTCCTCGCCGGCCCGAATGCGGGCTGGCTGAACCGTGCCATCGTCGCCCTCACCGGCGCGTCGTCCGGGCCGTTCAACATCTACTCGATGCCGGGGCTCGTCCTCGTCACCGCCTGCTACAGCTTCCCGTACGTGTTCGTGCTCGTGAAGTCGGCGCTCGACCTCGTCTCCTCCGAGATGGAGGACGCGGCGAACATCCTCGGCGCGGGCACCCTGCGTACGACCGTCTCGGTGACGCTGCCGCTGGTGCTGCCGGCGATCGCCGGCGCCTTCATCCTCTGCTTCCTCGAGGCGATCGCCCTCTTCGGCAGCCCGGCGCTGATCGCCCTGCCCGGCCGCTTCAACGTGGTGACCACGCAACTCTGGCAGTTCTTCGAGTACCCGCCGCAGGTCGGCGTCGCCGCCGCCTACGCGATGCCGCTCCTTGCCGTAACGGTGCTGCTCTTCTGGCTGCAGCAGCGCCTAACCAGGCGTAAGGGCTACGTCGCCCTCACCGGCAAGGGCGGCGAGCGCCGGCCGCTGCGCCTCGGCGGCTGGAAATGGCCGCTCCTCGCCTATTGCGCCGGCGTCTGCGCGTTCTCGTTCGTGCTGCCCATGGTGGTGATCTGCCAGGCGGCCTTCGCCAAGGCGTGGGGCCGCGGCTTCTCGCTCGACAACCTGACGCTGTCCAATCTCTCGTTCACGCTCTTCCAGAACTCGCTCACGCGCAGCGCCACGCTGCACACCTTCGTCTACGGCGGCAGCGCGGCGCTCATCGCCCTGGCGATCGCGCTCTGCGTCGCCTACATCGTGCAGCGCGAGCTCGTCGACCGGCGGCTCGGCGGCGTGCTCTCGTTCATCACCATGGCGCCCTTCGTCATCCCCGGGATCGTGCTCGCGATCGGCTTCTACGCCGCGTACACGCAGGCGCCGCTCGCGCTCTACGGCACCGCTTGGATCCTGATCCTCGCCTTCGCGACGCGCTTCCTGCCGATCGCCTACGCCAACAGCGCCGCGGCGATGCGCAGCGTCAACCCGGAGCTCGAGGACGCGGTGCGCATCCTCGGCGGCACCCGGCTCACGGCGATCGCGGCGGTGCTCGCGCCGCTCCTCAAGCGCAGCCTCGCCGGCGCCTTCATCCTCGTGTTCATTCCCGCGACGCGGGAGCTCTCGGCGGCGATCTTCCTCTACTCGACCAACACGCAGGTGCTCTCGGTGCTGCTCTTCGACAAGAGCGACGAGGGCAACTTCGAGATGCTCGCCTCGATCGGCCTGATCCTCGTCTGCATCACCATCGTCCTGATCCTCGCCGGATGGCGGCTGGTCGGGCGCGACTTCATGCTGCGCCGGAGCGCGGCGTGAGCAAGCTCGTCCTCAAGAATGTCTCGCGCCTCTTCGGCGAAGTCCCCGCGGTGCAGGACTTCGGCCTGAGCCTCGCCGAGGGCGAGTTCGTCGCCCTGCTCGGTCCTTCGGGCTGCGGCAAGACCACCACGCTGCGCATGATCGCCGGCTTCCTCCCGCCTTCCGCGGGCACCATCGAGCTCGACGGAAGCGTGATCTCCTCGCCGGGCTGGAGCCTGCCGCCCGAGGCGCGGCAGATGTCGATGATCTTCCAGAGCTACGCCATCTGGCCGAACATGACCGTGGCCGAGAACGTCGGCTTCGGCCTGAAGATCCGCAAGCTCGCCGGCGCCGAGATCCGCCGGCGGGTCGACGAGATCCTCGAGATCGTGCAGCTCGGGCCCTTGCGCGATCGCTACCCCGCCGAGCTCTCCGGCGGGCAGCAGCAGCGGGTCGCGCTCGCGCGCGCGATCGTGGTCAAGCCGGCGGTGCTGCTCCTCGACGAGCCGCTCTCCAACCTCGACGCGAACCTGCGCGAGGAGATGCGTTTCGAGATCCGCCGGCTGCACGACGCCTTCCGCATCACCACGCTCTATGTGACGCATGATCAGGCCGAGGCGATGGTGACCTCGGACCGCATCGTCGTGATGAGCAAGGGACGCGTCGAACAGATCGACGCGCCTTTCGCGCTCTACGGCCGGCCGCGCACGCGCTTCGTCGCCGGCTTCATCGGCCGCACCAACTTCATCGAAGGACGCCTCGACGGCGACTCGGTGCAGTTCCCGGGCTTCCGCATCCCGAGGCAGGCTTTTCAGGCGCAGGCGCCGCTAGCCGACCCGGTGCTCGTCTCGGTGCGCCCGCAAAGCCTGCGCCTCACGCGCGAGCCGGCCGCCGGTAACGGCCGCTGCTCGGTGCAGGGCCGCGTCTCGCTTCGTGCGTACCTCGGCGAATACTGGGACTACCAGGTGGAAGTCGAAGGTGCAAAGACGCGCCTGCGCGTCACCGCGCGGCCGCAGGAAGTCTTCGAAGTCGGCGAGCGCGTTTGCGTCGAAGTGGAATTGCAGCAGCTCGTGGTCATCGGAAAGGATTGAACGGAATGGCGCTTCCCCTGGAAGGCGTTCGCGTGCTGGACCTGACGAACGTCATGGCGGGCCCGTACTGCACGATGGTGCTCGGCGACATGGGCGCCGAGGTGGTGAAGATCGAGAGCTTTCCCGACGGCGACACCTCGCGCCGCTTCGACCCGCAGGTGAACGGCGAGTCCTACTGCTTCGCCGTGCTGAACCGCAACAAGAAGAGCCTGGCGCTCGACCTGAAGAGCCCGCGCGGCAAGGAGATCGCGCTGAAGCTCGCGGCGCGCGCCGACATCGTCGCCGAGAATTTCCGGCCCGGCGTGGTGAAGAAGCTGGGGCTCGATTACGAGGCGTTTCGCAAGCTCAATCCGGCCGTGGTCTACGCCTCGATGTCCGGCTTCGGACAGACCGGCCCGTACGGCCACAAGGGCGGCTTCGACATCATGGCGCAGGGCATGAGCGGCATCATGACGATGACCGGCGAGCCCGGCGGCCGCCCGGCGAAGGTCGGCATTGCCATGAATGACATCGCGAGCGGCGTCACCGCGCTCTCCGGCATTCTCGCCGCGTACATCGGGCGGCTGAAGAGCGGCGCCGGCCAGTACCTCGAGACTTCGCTCCTCGAAGCCGGCCTCGCCTGGAGCTTCTGGGAGTTCGGCGCCTACTTCGGCGGCGGCGAGATTCCGCTCGCCAACGGCACTCGCCATCGCCGCTCGGCGCCTTACCAGGCGTACCGGACGAAAGACGGCTACGTCACCGTCGGCGCGAACAACGACAAGCTGTGGAAGAACTTCTGTAGCCTGGTCTGCAAGAAGCCCGAGTGGATGGCCGATCCTCGCTTCGCGACGCCAGCGGCGCGCCTCAGGAACGCCGACGCGCTCGAGCGCGAGATCGAGGCGGTGCTCGCTTCCGGCACCACCGCCGAGTGGGTCGGGAAGATGGACGCCGCCGAGGTGCCCGGCGGCCCGGTCTACCGCTACGACCAGGCGCTCGCCGATCCGCACGTCGTCGCGCGCCACATGATCGAGGAGATCGATCACCCGAAGATCGGGCGCATGAAGATGATGGGCCGGCCGCTCAAGTCGACCGGCGATCTCACCGCCATCCGCAAGCCCGCGCCCTGGCTCGGCCAGCATTCCGCGGAAGTGCTGCGCAGCCTCGGCTATCCGGACGCCGAAATCGCGCGGCTCTTCGCCGAGCGCGTCATCTACGACAAGTTCGGGGACGCAGCCCGAACTGCTTGAGCCCGGCTCGGGGCCCTCGCCGAGGCTAGAGCTGCAGAGTTCCGGTGCGGATGAGGTACGCGAGCTTCTCCCGCTGCTCCGGATTGAGGATCGTGTGCAGCTGCGCGAGCATCTGCACCAGCGCATCGCGTACGCGCTCCGCGCTCCTCACCTTGAGGTCGGCGGCCTCCTTCGCGCTGGTCTGATCGAAGTCGGCCGCGGCGGCGAGATCCGCCAGCATCGCCGCCGCACGGCGCGCGTCCACCTCAGCCTGCGCCCGCTCGGTCTTGATGTCGGCAAGCGCCTTGGCGACCTCCGCCACCTGCTTCTCGTCGAGGCCGAGCTTCCAGGCGAGAAAGCGCAGCGGCCGGCGCACGCCGAACGACGCACCTCCGCCGAGCTCGCCCGATGCGCTCATCTCGGCGGCCGGTCCGTACACGGCCGCGGCGTACGCCCTCGCCCACCGCGGCTCGCCGCAGAATCCGCCGTGCCACCTTCTGGAATGGATGAAACCGGGAAAGAAAAACATGACTGTCTCCTCTGCCGGGGCAATCGCTCCCGGCGGTCGATCGCGCGGGCACCATGCCTCGCGCTGCGGGCAGCATAGTCCTGTCCGGCAATCGGCTCAACTGGAGCGCCGCGGCTTCAGCCGCGTTTGTTCTTAGGCTCTTCCGAGTCGCCCATCGGAATGACGCCGGCAGCGGCTCGGCCGATCATCATCCACATCTTCGCGTATTCGCACTCCGGGTAATGCATGACGGCGCAGGCGGAAAGCCAGATGGCCGCGAGCTGCAAATCGCCCTTGCGGAACAAGGCGCTGTGCGCATCGAGCGAGACCTCGATGCCGCCCTCCGCCACGCGAACGACGGGCTTAAGGCCGCTCTTGCGCAGCATGTCGGCGACGGTAAAGAGGTTCCGGTCCACGACGCTTAAGCGTGGGAAGGGGCAAGATTGATTCCTGCTAGCTCGCCGTCGCCGGAACGCTACGAGTGCAGCGCCGCGGCGACATCTTTTGCCGGACATCCCTGATAACGTACCGTCATGACGCCTCACGACCTGCGTGGCCGGCCGCGCGTGTACATCACCGTTCGACGCGGAAAGAACGCCATGGTGAGGGTGCTGGACCTCGCATACCTCAACGGCTCGCCGGTCGCCGTGTTCACCTGGGTGAACAAGGGCGGGACGCTGCAAGTAGACAAGCACATCCCGCTCAACCCGATGCTCCTGCGAAAAGCCGCTCCGCTCGGCGCCTTCCAGTACGACGCCGTCGCCATCGACCCCCACTAGTGCGTGGAGAGGACTCGAGGAACGGCTTTCTGAAGCCGATGTGCGCGACGATATACAAGCCGGCGTCTCCGCGAGTTAATGTTTGCCCGGGCAGCAGGTCCGCTTCCGGCCAAAGAGCGGACATTTCACGGGTTACCGACCGTCAGGCTAGATCGCCAAGCATGGCCAGCGCGCGCGCCATCGAGAAATCGCGCGCCCGGGCATCGAACGCCATCGGATTGCCGCGCATCATGTAACCATGGAACACGCCCGGAAAGACGTGCACTTCCAGGTTCTTCATGCGCATCGGCATAACGCGATACGCGTCGAGCACTTCGATCGGTGCGCGGTGGTCCTGGTCGCCCCAAAGGATGCAGAGGGACTGATCAACGCCATCGAGCGCGTGCACGTAATGGAGCATCTCGCTTCCGTGGCAGGAGATGCCCGCGGCATAGCCGAGCCGCTTCGGCCCGAGGATCGCGTAGGGCCCGCCGTAGCAGAAGCCCATCGCCACCGCCATCCCGTTGAACGCCGCCAGCGTGCCGAGGTGCGCTAGGGTGTCGGCCATGTCGCTTTCTCCCGTCTGGATTTGTTCGACGCGCGACCGTGGGTTGCGCGCGCCGCCGTTCGCGCGCCAGAAAAGGTCGGGCGCCGCGGCAAAGAAGCCGTGCGCCGCGAATTCGTCGGCGATGGCGCGGATGTCCGCATCGACGCCGCGAACGGTGGACGCGAGAACGATCGCCGGCGCCGGGCCGTCGAGCTCCGGCGTGACGAGATAACAGGCAAATGCGCCCCCCTCTCTCGAACGGACGGTGATGTCCTTGCCCGGCATGCTGGGGTTCGGTCGCCTGTTCTCAGTCCGCCCTGATATTCGCGAGCTTCACCACCTTGCTCCATTTGCCGGTTTCATCGGCGATAAGCTCTCCAAAATCGGCGGCCGAGCCGCCGAGCACCGTTCCATCCAGGCTGGCAAGCCGGGCCTTGATCCCGGGTTCGGCGAGGCCCAGGTTGACCTCCTTGTTCAGCTTGCCGACGATGTCAGGAGGCGTGCTCCTGGGCGCACCGAGGCCGTAGAACAAGGTCGCCTCGAAGCCCGGCAGAAATTCACCCACGGCCGGCACGTCAGGCCATGCCTGCAGACGCGTCGCTGACGTCACTGCCAGGACACGCAGCTTGCCGGCTTTGATGTATTCGGCCGACGACCCGGGGTTCAGGAAAAGCACTTGCACCTGCCCGCGCAGCAGATCGGCGAGCGCAGGCCCCGTGCCTCGATACGGTATATGCAGCATGTCGATGCCGGCCATGATCTTGAACAGCTCGCCGGCGACATGCTGTGTGGTCCCGTTGCCGGCCGATGCGAAGTTGATCTTGCCCGGATTGGCCTTGGCGTAGGCGATGAACTCGGGAATCGTCCGCGCAGGAAGCGAAGGATTCACCACCATGACGTTCGGCACGCGCATGATGCCGGCGACCGGTGCGATGTCGTGGATGAAATCGAAGCCGAGCTTGTCGTACAGCGTGGCATTGATGGCGTTCACCGAAGCGACAAAGAGGAGCGTGTAGCCGTCGGGCGAAGCACGCACGACCGCCTCGGTGCCGATGTTGGCGCCGGCCCCCGGCCGGTTCTCGATGACGAAGGGCTGCCCCAGGCGCTCGGAAAGCCGTTGGCTCATCACCCGTGCGACGACGTCGGTGCCGCCACCGGGCGCGAACGGCACGACCCAGCGCACCGGCCGCGACGGGTAACCCTCGGCCCAGGTGAACCGCGATGCGACGCTCAGCGAGGCGGCACTCGCGGCGAGACGGAGGAAATCGCGGCGGGCAGGTGTCATGGTGGGGAAGATAGCGGATGCCCCCATAGCTGCATAATGCTAATGTCCTATGTCGTCATATCACTATCGATATGGGAGCCTTCCGGCCATGCAGTGGAGCGATCGCCTAGGGCGACGGATGAAGTTGCAGGACTTGCAGGTCTTCATGACGGTCGTCCAGGCAGGCAGCATGGGGAAGGCGGCGCAACGCCTTCATACGTCGCAGCCCGCGATCTCGAGATCGATCGCCGGATTGGAGCATGCGTTCGGCGTTCGGCTGCTTGAACGCACCCTGCACGGAGTCGAACCGACGGAATACGGGCGCGCCTTGCTCGATGGCGGAGTAGCCGTCTTCGATGAGCTGCGCCAGGCGACGAGAAAGATCGAGTTCCTGGCCGACCCGACCGCCGGCGAGGTGCGGATTGGAAGCACCGTTTTCACGTCCGCGAGCTTCGTCTCCGCCGTCATCGACCGGTTGTCACGGCGTTATCCGAGAATGACCTTCCAGCTCATAACCGACGCGTGGGGAGGGTTGCACCGCGCGCTCAGCGAGCGAAAGGTCGACCTGCTGATCACGCGAAGTTTCGGTCCGAGCCCGGAAGAACGCCTGGATTTCGAATTGCTGTTCGACGAGTCGTTCGTCGTGGCGGCTGGCGCGCTGAGCCCCTGGGCTCGGCGGCGGAGGATCGCTTTACGGGAGCTCGTGAACGAGCCTTGGGTCTTGCCTCCGCCGGAAAGCGCCGTCAGCTCGCTCGCGTTACGGGCCTTCGCGGCGAGCGGCCTGGATTACCCTCGGCCGACGGTGGTTACGCTCACGCCCGAAGTACGGATGAGCTTGCTGGCGACAGGACGTTTCATCACGATATTTCCGGCCTCCACGGTGAGATTCAGCGCGCGGCGTTCCGAGATCAAAGTACTGCCCGTGGAGCTCGGCGTGCCGCGCGTGCCGAGCGGAATTGTGACCCTTAAGGACCGCAGCGTAAGCCCGGTCGCCAAGCTCTTCATCGAGAGTTGCCGAGAAGTGGCGAAGGTTCTGGCGAAAGACGCCCGGTAAGCACACTTGGCATATCGACAAAGAGCAAGCGAAGTGGAACGAGTGACGTCGGGTTACTTTACAGCGCGGGCGAATCGTCTTTTAAGCTTGCCGACAAAACAGAACCTTGGGCCTGTGGCATAGACCCTGCTTCCTGCCTTGGTGGTTGTCGCTCATGACGACTTAGGCAAGGCCTCCACCAACTAGCCGATAACAGTGGTCCGCGCATTCTTGCTACTACGCGCCGCGTGGCGCGAGATCCGGGACGATAGGTGGATGCCCACTTGGTTGGTTATCGCCGCCTTCCTCAGTACAGGCCTCTTCCGCTTCGTGGCGCCTTGATTCCAGCGTAGCGGAATCTTCTGACCTACCGGCCTACATCTGTTCTTTACGGTGAAGGCGCGACATCAAGCGAACCAAGACTGCACGCGATACGAGTAGTCGGGCTAGCCAGATAAGGTCCGTACCAGGCTTATGACCGCGCTCAATGAGCCGCTCGCAGATCAGCGCTTGGGCAGCTTCCAACAGCGGACTTACCCGCGGTCGTGCGTTCACCGGGCAAAGGTATGCTTTCTAGGATGAACGCGTAAAGGCACTCTGCCACCCTGACATGGGCTGTCATCTGAACGTCTGCTTCCGGCCAAGAGCGGACGTTTCGGCTAACTGCTGGACGAAAGGCGACGCTGCGATCCGCTAAGACGAGCTAGGCGTGGTGACGAGCCATCGCGCACGTCGTTCGCGTTACGCGTTCTGCGATAGTGAATGAGCGAGGTGACAAACAGTAGCACCGTAAGAAACGCGGAAACCATGCAATAGATGCAGAAGGCATGGATGTAATTCGCTTGAATATAGAAGAACACACTGGAGGCGAGAACTCCCGCAGTCGCATAGGCGAGAGCAAGCGCACGACAACTCGGGGAAAGAGGTGCGGAAGCGAGCAGCGCAGAAACGGCGACCATGCCGACATAGTAGATGACGCCGAGGTAGCCGAGCGGCACGCCTAGGATTCGAGCGTACGGGCTGGTAGCGACGGTGTTACAGCCATCGATTGGCGGCGGGCACCAGAGCGCTTGCCCAGCATAGATGGCGTAAGAATCGTAGCTTGCGTCTGCGATGCCGATGAGCGCCATGGCTAGCAGCACAAATGCCAATCTGCTCGAATGACGCATTGGACCTCCCGCTTAAAGCTTGTCTATCATGTAACGGTGCGCTGGTGCCCGAACAGCCCCTTGAGCCAAATCAAGCGCAGCCCATATAGAAGAAGGTCCGCTTTCGGGGCCACCAGTGGACATTCGCTTGCATGCGCCTTTCGCACTTTGCCTAAGGCGAATGAGAACAGCGACCTATTTGCCGCCGTCTACGCCGTTCTTCTGCAGAATCCAGTTGACCAAACGCTTGTTGGATTCCTGAACCTGCCGCATATGTTTCTGGATGTCGAAGGTTAACCGGCTGAGATAGTCGGCCTTCTCTTCGGCAGTGAGCATGGCGAACTGCGCCGGGGTCAGCAGCCGAAACGGCCGCGGAGCGGCAGGCATGGCGGAAGCACTATGCAATGAACGTTCCGCCGGTCAACACGACGCCAAGGCCGTAGGGCCCACATAAGCGGAGATGCTTAGGGGGACCCTCGGCGCTAAGCGTGCCTTTTATTCTTACGCTGCCTCGAGCGGCCGCGCTCAATCCGCGTGCTCCAGTAAGCGTTGTCTTGTTGTTTGAGTCGCGGTATGTCTGCTTTCGGCCAAGGCGCAGACATCTGCGTCATCGCCGCCGCTAGCATCTCGCGGATAAAACGGCTACTTCTTCGACAGTTTGTTGGCGACGGTCACTAGAACATTGGCCAGATTAAGCAGTTGGCGATGCGGAACGGCGATCTGCCCGTCCATCCACGAATCGAGAACCGATTCACTGACGCCCAAGTCGTTGGCAAGTTCCCTGTGACCAATCAAATGCACTGCTTGAGCGAGAAGGAGCTGTTGCGGCGTCGGCTCCGGAGCAGTACCAGGTATCGTCGCCTCGGCATCCGCAAGAGGCGCGAGCAGGGTTAGCAGGTGGTCCATGGAGTACGGCTTCGTAACGTAGTGGTTAAAGCCGACCACTTGACCTAGCAACCGCTCGGAGGTCTTCTTGAAACCAGTGATGGCGATGAGCAAGGGGCAATTGTCGCCATGGCGCTCGCGCAGCGTTCGCGCCACTTCGTAACCGCTCATCCCTGGCATACCAATATCGAGGAGAACGACGTCCGGCTGGAATTCCGTGATCAAGCGAAGCACCGCATCGCCCCTATACACTTCCCGCACTTCGTGACCTTCATGCTGAAGCACAGTAGCGAGCGTCTTGACGGCGTCCGGGTCGTCGTCTGCGACTAGGATGCGAAGCTTCTTGCCAGTGGCATTCTCGCGATCGCCAAAGCCGTTCGGTTGCGCAACCACACTTCATTTTATGGTCGTGTAATGAAGGCGCTATCGCGACAATCGCACGGTTTCGACGTGTCTAGACTAGTAACGACAGGTTTTTCCCGACACAGCGTTTCCGCGTTGCGTCCGCTTCGGGTCGGAAGCGGTCATCCTAGCCCTGTGCCCGGCCATGGCGTTCATATTCATGCGCCGCGAGTGTTACTACGCGATAGGACACGGGAACAAGTGATGCGATGATCAGATTCTGGAGCGACATATTCAAGTAGAACCAGATGAGCGTAGCTAGCGAGACAAGGATGGCCAGCGCAACGATTGGTCGTCGAAATCGCGCCGGACCATCTTTGTACGAAATAGCGACGAAGAACGCATTGAAGTAAATCGGCGCGATAGATGCGACCAGCAGGTGCGCTTGGATAATCGCTAAGCCACGCTCAACTACGCTCGGCATCAAAATCATGAGGGCAAACGGCGTGAGGCAAAGCGCTAGCACCAGATAGACAACGATTCGGTTCATTAGCGTCTTAGAAGGTGCGCTTTGGGTCGAAAGCCGTCGTTAGTGTAGGTCGGGGATCGACCAGGAGCGGACGTAGGAGTCACGACGTAGCGGCCTTTGGCGGCGGCTTCCTGTAAGTCCACATGGCCGTGTAATCAGGATCGACAACAACCTCGCCGGTCGCCTTGAGTCGATATTCGCCAGGACGCGCCTTCTGAAATGCGCGTGTGTCGGGTGGCAACGCTTCATGCTCGCCTTCCCTCTCTCCCAAGAGCTGGATGGAGAAGCCGCTGCGAGGGTCGGCTTGGGTAACCTTTCCGTGAAACTGTTTCTGCTCGAGCAGCTTGCCTGTGTGATCCAACACGGTGACGCCGATAAGCACGTACTTGCCCATTAGCTCGCGCGCTAGGGCGTGATCGAAGGGTGGTCTACCGTCGTCGAAGCTCGGCGGGTGTTCCATTGCGCTGGGTCCGCTTTGGGTTGCGGATTCAATGGATCGACGCAACACAACGATGATAACGCTCGGCTGGAGTTTCAAAGCCGAGGGTTTTTCTGGGTCGCTCGTTGAGCCG
>DASQYN010000530.1:0-3744 GCA_035639215.1 Burkholderiales bacterium | reverse complement strand
TCAAGCGGCTGATCTCCTTTTTCTTGAGCGGCTTGTTGAGCAGCGCAAAGGACAGGCCGGCGGGTAGGATTTCGGAGAGCAGCGCGCGCCCGACCGTGGTCTCGTAGCGCGTGACCTTCTCGGTGATCTCACCGTCTTCGGCGATGTCTTTCTCCTTGATGCGCACCCAGACGCGGGCGTTCAGCTCCACCTGGCGCGAGTCGTAGGCGCGGTGCACTTCGGCGAGATCGGCGAAGCTCATGCCCTCGCCTTTCGCGTTGATGCGCTCGCGAGTGGCGTAGTACAGGCCGAGCACGATGTCCTGCGACGGCACGATGATCGGCTCGCCGTTCGCCGGCGAGAGCACGTTGTTCGAGGCGAGCATCAGCGTCCTCGCCTCCATCTGCGCTTCCAGCGACAGCGGCACGTGCACCGCCATCTGGTCGCCGTCGAAGTCGGCGTTGAACGCCGCGCACACCAGCGGATGCAGCTGGATCGCCTTGCCCTCGATCAGCACCGGCTCGAACGCCTGGATGCCGAGGCGGTGCAGCGTCGGCGCGCGGTTGAGCAGCACCGGATGCTCGCGGATCACCTCTTCGAGGATGTCCCACACCTCGGGCACTTCCTGCTCGACCAGGCGCTTCGCGGCCTTGATGGTCGTCGCCAGACCCAGAAGTTCCAGCTTGTTGAAGATGAATGGCTTGAACAGCTCGAGCGCCATCTTCTTCGGCAGGCCGCACTGATGCAGCTTCAGCTGGGGGCCGACCACGATCACCGAACGTCCGGAATAGTCGACGCGCTTGCCGAGCAGGTTCTGGCGGAAGCGGCCGCCCTTGCCCTTGATCATGTCGGCGAGCGACTTGAGCGGGCGCTTGTTGGCGCCGGTCATCGCCTTGCCGCGGCGGCCGTTGTCGAGCAGCGAGTCCACCGCCTCCTGGAGCATTCGCTTCTCGTTGCGCACGATGATCTCCGGCGCCTTGAGCTCGAGCAGCCGCTTCAGCCGGTTATTCCTGTTGATGACCCTTCGGTACAGATCGTTGAGATCCGACGTCGCGAACCTTCCCCCGTCGAGGGGAACCAGCGGCCGCAGCTCCGGCGGCAGCACCGGCAGCACCTCCATGATCATCCAGTCGGGCTTGATGTTCGAGGCCTTGAAGCCCTCCAGCACCTTCAGGCGCTTCGCGTATTTCTTGATCTTCGCGTCGCTCGAGGTCGCCTCGAGCTCCTTGCGCAGCTCGTCGATCGACTTGTTCAGATCGAGCGCGCGCAGCAGCGCCCGGATGCCTTCGGCGCCCATCGAGGCGTGGAAGTCGTCGCCGAACTCCTCGACCTTCGAAAGGTAGTCGTCCTCGGTGAGGAGCTGGCAGCGCTTGAGCGGCGTGAGGCCGGGGTCGGTGACGACGTACGCCTCGAAGTAGAGCACCCGCTCGATGTCGCGCAGCGTCATGTCGAGCACCAGCCCGAGCCGGGAAGGCAGCGACTTGAGGAACCAGATGTGCGCCACCGGGCTCGCCAGCTCGATGTGCCCCATGCGCTCCCTGCGCACCTTGGCGAGCGTGACCTCCACCCCGCACTTTTCGCAGATCACGCCGCGGTGCTTGAGGCGCTTGTACTTGCCGCAGAGGCACTCGTAGTCCTTGATCGGCCCGAAGATCTTGGCGCAGAACAGGCCGTCGCGCTCGGGCTTGAAGGTGCGGTAGTTGATGGTCTCCGGCTTCTTCACCTCGCCGTAGGACCACGAGCGGATCTTCTCGGGCGAAGCGAGCCCGATCTTGATCGCGTCGAACTCCTCGTCCTGCTGGACCTGCTTGAAGAGCTCAAGAAGCGCTTTCATCAGTACCTCTCCAGATCGATGTCGATGCCAAGGGAGCGGATCTCCTTCACCAGCACGTTGAACGACTCCGGCATGCCGGCGTCGATCTTGTGGTCGCCCTTGACGATGTTTTCGTACACCTTGGTGCGGCCGGTGATGTCGTCGGACTTCACCGTCAGCATCTCCTGCAGGGTATACGCGGCGCCGTAGGCCTCCAGCGCCCATACCTCCATCTCGCCGAAGCGCTGGCCGCCGAACTGCGCCTTGCCGCCGAGCGGCTGCTGGGTGACGAGCGAGTACGGCCCGGTCGAGCGCGCGTGCATCTTGTCGTCGACCAGGTGGTGCAGCTTCAGCATGTGCATGTAGCCCACGGTGACCGGCCGGTCGAACTGCTCGCCGGTGCGGCCGTCGAAGAGCTGCACCTGGCCGGAGGTCGGCAGGCCCGCCATCTCGAGCATCTGGTTGATCTCGGCCTCGGCCGCGCCGTCGAACACCGGCGTCGCAAACGGCACGCCTTCGGTCAGGTTGTCGGCGAGCTGCAGCAGCTCCTCGTCGGTGAACTTCGCGAACGCCTCTTCCTCCTTGCCGGAGAAGTTGTAGAGGCGCTCGAGCAGCTTCCTCGCTTCGAGGAGCTTCGCCTGCTTGACCAGCTCGCCGATCCTCAGGCCCAGTCCCTTGGCGGCCCAGCCGAGGTGCGTCTCGAGGATCTGCCCGACGTTCATGCGCGATGGCACGCCCAGCGGATTCAGCACCAGGTCGACCGGCGTGCCGTCGGCCATGTGTGGCATGTCCTCCACCGGGGTGATCTTCGAGATCACGCCCTTGTTGCCGTGGCGGCCGGCCATCTTGTCGCCCGGCTGCAGGCGGCGCTTCACCGCGACGTAGACCTTCACCATCTTCAGCACGCCGGGCGGCAACTCGTCGCCCTGCGTGAGCTTCTTCTTCTTCGCCTCGAACATGGCGTCGAATTCGCGGCGCTTCTGGGCGAGCGATTCCTTGAGGCCCTCGACCTGCGCGGCCGCCTCCTCGTTGGCGAGGCGGATGTCGAACCAGTCGTAGCGCTCCATGCCGGTCAGGTAGTCCTTCGTCACCTTGGTGCCCTTGGCGAGGCGCTTCGGCCCGCCGTTGGCAACCTTGTTGGTGAGCAGCCGCTCCAGGCGCTCGAAGGTGTCGTTCTCGACGATGCGCATCTGGTCGTTGAGGTCGGTGCGGTAGCGCTTCAGCTCGTCCTCGATGATCGACTGGCTGCGCTTGTCGCGCTCGATGCCCTCGCGGGTGAAGACCTGAACATCGATCACCGTGCCGCTGATGCCGGAAGGTACCCGGAGGCTCGTATCTTTGACGTCGGAGGCCTTCTCGCCGAAGATGGCGCGCAGCAGCTTCTCTTCCGGCGTGAGCTGCGTCTCGCCTTTCGGCGTCACCTTGCCGACCAGCACGTCGCCCGCCTCGACCTCGGCGCCGATGTAGACGATGCCCGACTCGTCGAGGCGCACCAGCTGCGCTTCCGACAGGTTCGAGATGTCGCGCGTGATCTCCTCCGGTCCCAGCTTGGTGTCGCGCGCCACCACGGTCAATTCCTCGATGTGGATCGAGGTGAAGCGATCGTCGGCGACGACGCGCTCGCTGATCAGGATCGAGTCCTCGAAATTGAAGCCGTTCCACGGCATGAAAGCGACCAGCATGTTCTGGCCGAGCGCCAGCTCGCCCAGGTCCGTCGAGGCGCCGTCGGCGATCACGTCGCCCTTGGCCATGCGCTCGCCCTGCTTCACGATCGGCCGCTGGTTGATGTTGGTGTTCTGGTTCGAGCGCGTGTACTTGGTGAGCTTGTAGATGTCGACGCCCACGTCGCCCGGCACGGTCTCGTCGACGTTCACGCGCACCACCACGCGGTTGGCGTCGACGTAATCCACGACGCCGCCGCGCAGCGCGACCACGCAGGTGCCCGAGTCGAT
>DASQYN010000529.1:0-6688 GCA_035639215.1 Burkholderiales bacterium | reverse complement strand
CGCTCGGGGCCCGTGGCGAGCACCACGCGGCGCGGCGGCGCCGGATCGAGCAGCCAGTACGCGCCGGCGAGGAGCGCCACGCCGAGCACGAGGAACGGCCCCCAGGCGAGCGCCAGGTCGCGCGCCGAGACGAGCGTCTCGCGAACGAGCTTCGGCACTACGCCGCCGCTTTCTCCGTGATCGGCGCCTTCGGCCGCCAGCTCTCGCCCGGCTCCAGCACGAAGGTGAAGCGCAGCTGGTACGCGCCGGGCCCCGAAGGCGTGAAATGGCCGATCAAGGCGCGCGTGACGCCGAACTGCGAGTCGGTCTCGAGGTAAGGATCGTCCGGGTCGTAGACCTGCGAGGCGATGGTCTTGAAGCCGGGCTTGCAGATGAGGAAGTGCAGGTGCGCCGGGCGCATGTTGTGGCGCTTCTGCGCGGCGAGCAGCACGCCGGTCGGCCCGTCGGTCGGCACCGGATAGCCGGCGGGCCTGACGCTGCGGAAGCTGAACCGCCCCTCGCCGTCGGTGACGAAGCGGCCGCGCAGGTTCATCTCCGCCTGCGCCGGGTCCTGGTTCTCGTAGAGGCCTTTCGGCGAGGATTGCCAGACATCGACCTCGGCGCCGGCGACCGGCGCACCCTGTTCGTCCTCGACCCGCCCCTGAAAGAGCAGCGCGGGCCCTGGCGTCGGCGAGCGCACGATGGAATCGCCGTTCGCGCAGAGCGGGCTCCCCGCGCGATAGAAGGGGCCGAGGTTGTTCGCCTGCGTCGGCCGCGTGCCGCGCGCGCCGTTGTTGAGCAGGCAGACCAGGTTCGAGACGCCGAGCGCGCCGGCGAGCAGCATCGCCTCGTTGTGGCTCGGCGTGGTGCGCTGGCCGATGGCGTTGACGAGCGCGATCGCTTCCTGGAATTCCTTCTCCGTCAGCCTGGCTTCATGCACGAACGCGTGCAGGTGCTTGACGAGGAGGGTGAGCAGCTCCTTGGTGCGGGGGTTGGGAGTGCGGTGCATCTCGCCGAGCACCGCCGTGGTGACGTCTTGCTGCGTCTCGATGATCATCGACTCTCTCCAGCGGGGAAGAGAGTCTAGCAGCCGGGCGCCTAGCGCCGGCCGCCGTGTCCGCCTGCTTGTCCGCTCCGGAAGTGACCACCGTTCGGGCGGCCCGCGCCGGCGAACGAGCGCGGCTCGGCGCGAAAGCGCGGCGCTGCGCCGTGGATGAACGGCGTCTGGCCGCTATGGACGAACGGCTGGCCGCTGCTATGGATGAAAGGCGCGCGCCTCGCTTCCGGCACGGGACGATACGGGCGAACCGTGGGGCCGCCGTGCACGGCCGGCGGACGATGGAAGGCGGGTGACGCGTGGTACGGATGGATGTACCAGCGCACCGGGCGAGCGGCAACGATGCGGGTCACGAGGACGGGGTGCGGCACCCACGGCCGCCAGTACACGGGCCGGTAGGCGGTCCAACCCCAGCCGCCGAAGACGATGAACGGGTCGTAGTAAGGCGCGTAAAGTACGTTGGGGTAAGCGGGCTGCACGACGATCGCCCCGCCCTGGTCGTAGACGTTCTGCTGGTCGTTCGGCTGAAGGTAGCCGGAGGCTTGGGCGCGCGCCCGCAGGTCCTGGATGGTCGCCATCACGTTCGGCCCGTAGGTCGCGTAGGCCTCGCCGAGATCGCCCAGCCATTGCGGGCTCTCCACCATGCGCGCCAGCAGCTCGGGATAGGCGGCGAGCGCTTTGACGCTCGGATCCCACGGCGTGCCTTGCACAGTCGCGAGCGCCGCATCGCCCGAGAGCTGCGGATTGGCGCGCGACCACGCCGCGGCCTGTTCCACCTGCTCCGGAAACTGCGAGGCGGCGAGGATTTGCGACACCAGCGGATCGGGGTACAGCGCGATCGGCGCAAGCAGCGCCTCGAGCTCGCTCGTGTCGAACGCGCGCTGCGCCTGCGCGTCTAGCGCGGTCAGCCCGACGAGGGCAGCGAGCAGGAATCGGAGGAGCGTCTTCATGGCGCCTACCGTACCTCTGCGCGTCGCCGGACGCTGAATCAGTGTGTAACGAGATGCTTCGGAAAAAGGGGTCAGGACCCTTTTCGCGGCGACGCGCAGCTAAGCGGAAAAGGGTCCTGACCCCTTTTTCCGGCATGAATACTGCAACGCCGCGCTCACCATGCGGCTCCTGTGCCTCGCCCTCTTCTTCGCGGCGTCCGCGGCGGCGGCACAGCCGGTGCCGGTGGAGTTCGGGCTGCTCGATCTCGACGGCGATGGCTTCGTGACGATTGCCGAGGCGGCCGGCAATGCCGATGTCGTCACGCGCTTCGACCGCGCCGACCGCAACCGGGATGGGCGGCTCTCGGCGACCGAATTCGTCCGGCTGCAGAAGCTCAAGGTGCGCGTCGCCAAGACGCGCCGCGAGCGTGTGCGCACGACGCTCGCACGCGACGCCCGCGCCGCCGAGCGAGATGAGGCCACCGAGACCGCAGCCTCGGCCGCGGCGGGAGGAACTCGGTAGGGAAGCCCGGAGTACTTATGCGAGGCTGGCGCGAACTTCCCGCAGCACCTTCTCGGCGGTGCGCGGCATGTTCTGCTTCAGCCAGAAGAGCACCGCCTGGCCGAGCGGCATCTCGGTGCGCGGCTGGTGCGCCGCGGAAAGCGATACCAGCATCTGGGCGAGCGGCGGCGCAAGCACGTGCCGCGTCGCCTGGTCGACCGCCTGATTGAAGGCGGCGCAATCCGGCGACGGGATGAGGTGCGAGTGCGCCCGGCATACGTGCTCGAAGCCAGCGCTGTACGCCGCGCCATCCAGCGGATCGATGCCGTAGGCGCAGAGCAGCGCGAAGGGTCGCGGCCGCGCGAGCTCGTTCCAGTATTCCTCGAGCTGCAGCGCGGCGCGGCGGCGGCCCTCCTGCCACAGGATGTCGACCATCTCGCCGTACGCCCGCACACCGGGGTATTGCAGCCGCAGCTCGGCGATCGGCGCGCCGCACACGGCTTCGAAGGCATTCCACTGCGGGTGTTCCTGCGCCATGACCGCCTGCAACGCTTCGCCGGCGTCGAGCAGGCGCAGCGCGCTCCTCGCGTGCTGGCCCTTGGCGCCGAGTGCTGCCAGGATCGCCGCGTGGCGCTCGCGCCGGGCGATGACCAGCGCGCCCTCGCCGAGGGAAAGCCCGGCGGCGACGAACTCGGCGATCGCGTCGGCGAGCAGCCGCGGGTCCTGGTAGACGTGCACGAGGTGATCGGACGCCTCGGGATGCTTGACCAGCTCGGGCCAATTCGCGGTTGCGCTCATCGGGCGATGTTTAGCCGATCGCGCGGGCGCTGCCTATCGGGCGCGCGGCCAAGCGCTTGTCGCGCTTCCCCCGATTGCAGCTGCCCCGGCGCGACAATCGCCTTCACCGGAAGATGGTCGGAGGCCGCGGCGGCGAGCATCGAGCGGTGCGCCTGGAAGGCGAGCAGGGAATGGCGTGGCCGCACCCAGACGCGGTCGAGCGCAAAGAGCGGCCAGCGCGAAGGGAAAGAGCGCTCGGCCACCGAGGCGCCGAGGATGCCGTTCAGCCAGCGCAGCGGCCGGCTGAGCGGCAGCCATTCGTTCATGTCGCCCAGCACGATGATCCTTTCCCGGGGCGAATCGCGCAGCAGCGCGAGCAGCTTGCGCATCTGGTAGCGCCGCTCGGCGGCGAACAGGCCGAGATGGGTGACGATCACGCGCAGCGGCGCGCCGCCGACCTCGAGGTCGACGTCGAGCGCGTTGCGCGGCTCGTGCCGCCCGTAGCCGAAGGCGAGCCGGCGCACCGCGAGGACCCGGCGCCGCGTGAGCAGCGCATTGCCGAACGGGCCGTCATGGCGCAGCAGCGTGAGGCCCGGCACCGCCTGCATGCCCAGGCGCATGGCGATGTAGTCGAGGCGGTAATCCACCTCCTGCAGGCCGACCGTGTCGCATTGCAGCTCGGCGATCACCTCGGCGATGCGCGAGGCGTCCTTGCGGCCGTCGGCGCCGACGCAGCCGTGGACGTTGTACGAGGCGATGCGCAGGCACGCCGGGCTCAGGTGCCGCGAGAGCGCGTCCCAGTTAGCTAGGCTGTCCGCCGGCTTCGCCATGGATGCGCCGGCTCATCCGCGTGAACCACCGCTTCACCGCCCAGATGCCGCCGGCGAGCAGGCCGGCGCTGCCGGCGACCAGCCACCAGTTCACCTCGCCGCTGCCGGTGAGCGCGGTCTCGATCGCGTCGCCGAAGATGGTGGTGGCGAGCGTGCCCGGCACCAGGCCGATCGCCGTGCCGAGCACCACGTCGCGCAGGCGCATGTGGATCGCGCCGGCGACGATGCTCTCCACCGCGAACGGCGCGATCGGCACCAGGCGCAGCAGCGTCATCGCCAGCAGCCCGTACTTCTTCAGCACCTCGATCATGCGGTCGAGCTTCGGCCCGGCCAGGCGGCGCACCGTATCGCGGCGCATGCGCCGACCGAGGTAATACGTGACGATCGAGGACGCGACGATGCCGGCGAGCGCGGTGCCGAAGCCGATCCACGGACCGAAGGCGATCACGGCGCCGAGGGTGATGAGTGGGCGCGGGAACATCACCAGGCAGGCGGGCGTGTAGGAAGCGATGACCGCGAGCGGCGCCCACCAGCGGCTGCCGAAGTCGTGCGCCCAGTCGATCACCTTCTCCGGCGTCACCATGTGCGCGAGCGGGGTGAAGCGCCAGGCCGCGGTGAGCGCGGCGAGGAAGAGGAAGATCGCCGCGAGCTTGACCCAGGCGGTCTTGTGCGGCGCCTGCGCTTCCTCGTGCTCGCGCTCGAGCAGCAGCGCGTCGAAAGCGATCGGCTCGTCCGGATCGGCGACCGCGGCCACGCTCAACACCGCATCGGACCACTCCGGCAGGTGGTCGAGCTCGCGCAGGCTGCGCCCGTCGCCGGCCAGCGCGGCGATCGCGCCGTGCAGGCTGCCGCTCAGCTCGACCTCGCGCTGCAGCTTCTCCAGCTCGACATGCAGATGCTCGGCGAGCAGCCGGTCGCGGAAGCCGCGGATCACCGCCGCGACGCGCGCGCGGCCGCGCGCTTCGATCGCCACGTCGGCCTCGGTGTCGAGGCCGAACGAGCGATTGCACAGGTTCGCGCTGCCGATGCGCAGCCACCGGTCGTCGACGATCATCATCTTGGAGTGCACGTCGACGCAGCAGCCGGCGGCGAGCCCGGGCACGTGCGGGTAGTAGACGTGGAAGCGCCCGTAGCGGTCGATCTTGCGCAGCCGGTCGATCAGGCGCGTGCGCAGGATGTGCATGGTGTGCTCTTCGAGCCAGCCGTGCGAGAGCAGCCGCAGCACCAGCACCACCTCCGGCCCGTCCGGCTCGGCGAGCCGCTTCTCGAGCGCCGCGGCGATGCGCGGCGCCGTGAAGTACTGGTTCTCGATGTATATGTGCTTGCGCGCGGCGGCGATCATGTCGAGGTAGAGGCGCTCGATCTCGCGCACCGCCGGCGCCTCGCCGCGCGGCGGAATGGTGCGCGCGATGCCGACCTCGACGCCGGCGAGGTCGGGCTCGAGCGCCGAGGGCCAGGGATCGTTGTCGGCGCCGCGGAAGGTGACCGGCCTCAGCCGATGCCCGGTGGCGTTGAGCCAGCGCTCGCGCGCCAGCGCGGCGAGGCTGCGCGCGGCGTCGCCGTCGAGCGCCACCATCAGGTCGTGGAACGGCGGATACGGCTTGCCGTAGGCAATCCGGCGCGGATCGGCGGGCGCGTGCTCGGAGCTGTCCCAGCGGCGCACCGTCAGGTCGATGCCGCCGAGGAAGGCGAGCGAGTCGTCGATGACGACGACCTTCTGGTGGTGAGAGCCGGCGACCGGGTGCGTGTCGTCATAGCGCAGGTGCACGCGGCGCGCCGGCGTCCAGCCGAAGCCATAGAGCGGCGGGAACTCGCGGTCGGCGCCGAATACCATCGGGTAGTCCCAGTTCAGCACCTGCACGTGCAGGCCGTGCCGCCGACGCACCAGGTAGTTCAGGAAATCGCCGAGCAGCGCCGGCGGCCCGTTCGGGTCGACCGGATCGAAGTGCAGCCGCGTCTGGCTGTTGAAATCCCAGCCGAGGATCACGATCGAGCGACGGGCGCGCAGCGCGGCGAGGTAAAAGGCCTTGAAGTAGTCGGCGGCGTCGATAATCAGCGCGACGCGCTCGGCGCGCGCCACGGTCCAGCAGTTGTAGCCGGGACGAAGCAGCGAGCCCGCGCCCTCGGCGGGCGCGCCTTGGGCGGCGCCGGCGTTGCGCCGCGCGCCGCGGTCGAGGTAGAGCACGCTGCCCATCGGCGGTTCAGGCGCGCTGCTAACGGGCGACCCCGAAGCGCGGCGTGCGGGCGG
The DNA here is from genome assembly GCA_035639215.1 of Burkholderiales bacterium. Taxonomy (GTDB): domain Bacteria; phylum Pseudomonadota; class Gammaproteobacteria; order Burkholderiales; family SG8-39; genus SCGC-AG-212-J23. The sequence goes on along the minus strand of DASQYN010000529.1, from coordinate 366 downwards.
CCGGCGCCGTGGCGCCGGCCGAGGAAGGACGCACGATCAGCGGCAGCGCGGGCTGCGCCGCGATCGGCGCTGTGATCGGGCCCGTCGGGGTAGCGGAGGTGGCCGGCCCCACCGGCGTGTCGCTCACGCCGCGCGGCAGCGGGCTGTCGCTCGTGTTGAAGCTGCGCTGCGACTGGAGCATCGCTGCGGGACTGGATTGCGTCGTGACCGACGTGGCGGCGGCGCTGCCGCCGATCAGGCCGTTGACCGGCGTCGTGCCGACCGCGGTGGGCAGCGCGCCGCCGTTCAGGATCACGCCGAGCTGCTGCGCCGTGGGGGTTGCGATGCCGTTGCCGATGGCGAGCTGGCGCGCGTTCTCGAGCATTT
>DASQYN010000528.1:0-4353 GCA_035639215.1 Burkholderiales bacterium | reverse complement strand
GAGGCGCGTCTCGCCGCGTCCGGTGAGGCGCTCGGCCTTCGGCCCGCCCGCCCAGGCGGTGAGCAGCGGCGCGCGCATCGGCAAAGGCGTCCAGAAGGTGGGAAACGGGGCCTTCGGGTTATGGAAGAAAGCGACGCCCGGGGCGCGTGATTCCCAAAACGGATGCTCGAAGCGCAGCGCCACGCGGATGACCGGCCCGCTCGCGAGCTTTCGCAGTGCTCGCTCCTTTCGCGCCGATGGGGTGAATGCAACCGCTCGCGACTGTAGAACGCCGAGGGGCAGCGTGATAACGGCACGCTCTGCGCGTACCGTGAATGACTCCCCGAAGAAGCGGCCGCGCGCGAGCACCGAGCCGCGCCGCCACTCGATGCGCCGCACGACATGCTGCAGCCGCAGCTGCACACCCCGGGCGACGAGCGAGCGCGCGAGCCACGCGAATACCGGGCCGTAGCCGCCCTGCGGCCGCGGCAGCGAATTACCGAGTTCGCCACCCTCGCCCCATTCGTCGATGAGCGAGCGCGCGCTGACGAGCCGCGGGTCGGCCGCATCGAAGCCCTGGACCATCAGCGTCGCGAGCGTCTTAGTCTTTTCCGAAACCCTTCGCCGGCGAAGGAAATCGGCGAACGACACGTCCTCGTCGAGCGCCGCGCCTCTCACCGCGCGCTGCGCTTCGGCGAAGCCGTCGGCGGAGCGCAGGCGGCCGCTTTGCAGCGTGCGCTGCTGCCGACCGGATTCGACCGACTTCACGCCGGCGGCACGCAGCAGCCGGTGCGTAGCCCGGGCCTCGCCGTGGATGAACTCGGCGCCCATCTCAACCGGTACGTCGAGCCCGGCCATGCGGCGCGTGAAGCAGCGCCCGCCGACGCGATCGCGCGCTTCGAGGACGAGCACCGAGCGGCCGGCGCGCACGAGTGCGTCGGCCGCGGCGAGGCCGGCCGCGCCGGCGCCGACGACGACGATCTCGCCGGCCGGCAGCCTGCTTAAGCGCATATAAGGTTTCGCTGCTCTCAGCTGTGCGAAAATGCGGGCCTTTTTTGATTCTATGATCAAGATCGAGAACCTGGTCAAGGCGTTCGGCCCGAAGCGCGCGGTCGACGACATCTCGTTCACCGTCGAGCGCGGCGAGGTGCTCGGCTTCCTCGGCCCGAACGGCGCCGGCAAGTCGACCACCATGCGCATCGTCACCGGCTTCATGCCACCCACCTCGGGAAAGGTGGCGGTGGGCGGCTTCGATGTCGCCGCTTCGCCCCTCGAGGTGAAGCGCCTGATCGGCTACCTGCCGGAAAACGCCGCCTCGTACCCCGACATGACGGTGCGCGGCTTCCTCGACTTCATCGCCGAGCTGCGCGGCCTCGACGGCGAGGCGCGCCGCAAGGCGGTGGGCCGGGTGGTGGAGCTGTGCTTTCTCGAGTCGGTGCTCAACCAGTCGATCGACACTTTGTCCAAGGGCTACAAGCACCGCACCTGCCTCGCGCAGGCGCTGATCCACGACCCGCAGGTGCTGATCCTCGACGAGCCGACCGACGGCCTCGATCCGAACCAGAAGCACGAGGTGCGAAACCTGATCCGCGACCTGGGCCGCAGCAAGGCGATCGTCTTCTCCACGCACATCCTCGAGGAAGTCGACGCCGCCTGCACGCGCGCCATCATCATCGACCGCGGCCGGATCGTCGCCAACGGCACGCCCGAGGAGCTGCACGCGATGTCCGAGTCCGCCGGCGCGGTGACGCTGCAGGCGCGCGGCGCGACCGCCGAGCGTCTCGCCGAGCTCGGCAGGGTCGAGAAGCTGGACGGCGCCCTGCGCATTTACCCGCGCGAGAAAGGCACGGCCGGCCGGCTCGCGCAGCAGGTGGTCGACATGGTGAACCTGCACGGCTGGAAGGTCGAAGGCATGTATAGCGAGCGCGGCGACCTCGACGAAGTGTTCCGCCGCCTGACGCTCCCCGAGACCGTCCGCGCCGAGACGGTGAAGCGATGAAAGCCATCTGGACGCTCGTCAAGCGCGAGCTCGGCGCGTATTTCAGCTCGCCGGTGGCGTACGTCTTCCTGGTCATCTTCCTGCTCCTCGCCGGCTTCTTCACCTTCACCGCCGGCAGCTTCTTCGAGCGCGGCGAGGCGAGCCTGGGCGCGTTCTTCGCCTGGCATCCCTGGCTCTATCTCGTGCTGGTGCCCGCCGTCGGCATGCGCGTCTGGGCCGAGGAGCGGCGCTCCGGCACCATCGAGCTGCTGCTCACGCTGCCGGTTGCGCCCTGGCAGGCGATCGTCGCCAAGTTCCTCGCGAGCTGGATCTTCCTCGCGGTGGCGCTGGCCCTCACCTTCCCCACCGTCATCACGGTCAACGTCCTCGGCGACCCCGACAACGGCATGATCGCCGCCGGCTACGTCGGCAGCTTCCTGCTCGCCGGCAGCTACCTCGCCATCACCTGCATGACCTCGGCGATGACACGCAACCAGGTCGTGGCGTTCATCGTCTCGGTGGTGCTCTGCCTGTTCCTCATCCTCGCCGGGTTCAATCCGGTGACCGATCTGCTGGTGCGCTGGGCGAGCCCCGCGGTGGTCGACACCGTCGCCGCGTTCTCGGTGATCACGCACTTCGACGGCTTCCAGCGCGGCGTCATCGACAGCCGCGACCTGGTGTTCTTTCTCTCGGTGATCGGCTTCGCGCTCTTCGCGACCGGGGTCATCATCCGCGGTCACAGGGCAGGCTGATGTTCAGGAAATACGAGCACATCGTCTACTCCGCCGTGGGGCTGGTCGTCCTGGCGCTGGTCCTCATCGCCTTCAACTACCTCGTCGGCGTCGCGCCGGTGCGCGCCGACCTCACCGAGGGCAAGCTCTACACGCTGTCCGACGGCACGAAGAAGATCCTGCGCGGCCTCGCCTCGCCGGTGACCCTCAAGCTCTACGTCTCGCAGGGCGAGGCGATGCCAGTGCCGCTGCGCAGCTTCGCGCAGCGGGTCGAGGACATGGTGCGCGAGTTCAAGGGCGTCGCCGGCTCGAAGCTGATCGTCGAGCGCTACAACCCGAGCCCGGACTCCGAGGAAGAGGACGCGGCGCAGCTCGACGGCATCGACCCGCAGACGCTCGCCACCGGCGAGCAGTTCTACCTCGGCGCGGCGGTGAGCCGGCTCGACCGCAAGCAGACGATCAGCGCCATCGCGCCGCAGCGCGAACGGCTCCTGGAGTACGACCTCGTGCGCGCCATCTCGCAAGTGGCTTCGAGCGAGCGGCCGAAGATCGGCCTGATGGCCGGGCTGCCGGTGCTCGGCGAGCCCTTCAACCCGTTCACCCGTCAAAGCTCCGAACCCTGGGTGCTCGCCAACGAGCTGAAGCGCGAGTTCGAGGTGAAGGAAGTGCCGATGACGGCGAAGGAGATCGACAAGGACATCACCGTCCTGCTGCTTATCCACCCGCGCGACATGCAGGCCGAGCAGGAATACGCGCTCGACCAGTTCGTGCTGCGCGGCGGGAAGCTGATCGCCTTCGTCGATCCGTATTGCTACTTCGACCAGTCTACGCCGCAGATGCCGGGCATCCCGCCGCAGGCAAGCAGCTCCAGCCTGCCGCGGCTCTTCAAGGCCTGGGGCGTCGCGTTCGACCCCGGCAAGGTCGTCTCCGACGTGGTGTTCGGCTCGGGCAGCGGGCCCAACTACACGCCCACGGTGCTCTCGCTCAACCGCACCGCGCTCAGCCGCGACGACGTGGTGACCGGCTCGATCGAGACGCTGCTCTACGCCTTCGGCGGCGCCTTCAAGGTGAAGCCGGCCGACGGCCTGCGCGTCACCGACCTCGTCACGAGCTCGCCCAACTCGATGCTCGTCGACGACATGGACGCGACCAAGCGCGGCGACGAGGCCACGCGGCGCTTCAAGCCTTCAGGGCAGGCGATGCCGCTCGCGGTGCGCTTGACGGGCAAGTTCAAGACGGCCTTCCCCGACGGCCTGAAAGAAGCCGAGAAACCGGCTGGCAAGCAAGACAACAAGGACAAGCCGGTGCCCAATACGCCCGCGCTGCGCGAGGGCGCGAGCGACAACTCGGTGATCCTGGTCGCCGACGTCGACATGCTGGCCGACGGCGCGGCGGTCGATATCCAGGACGTGTTCGGGCGCAAGATCGTCGTGCCCTCGAACGGCAACCTCGCGCTCGCCATGGGCATGGTGGAGCAGCTCGCCGCGGGCAACGAGCTGATCTCGCTGCGCAGCCGCGCCACCTCCTTCCGCCCGCTCACCGTGGTGCGCGAGCTGGAAGCCGAGGCGCAGAAGCAGTACCTCGGCAAGATCCAGAGCCTCGAGGACGAGCTGCAGAAGACGCAGGCGAAGCTGCAGGAGCTGCAGCGCGCGCAAGGCGCCCCGG
>DASQYN010000527.1:0-6615 GCA_035639215.1 Burkholderiales bacterium | reverse complement strand
GAGGAGCAGGAGTCGATCTTCAACCTGTTCTTCCGCGGCCGCACCAAGGCCGAGCGCGGCACGGTGAAGAGCTCGGGCCTGGGGCTCGCCATCGCGCGCGAACTGGTGGAGGCGCACGGCGGCCAGATCGCGGTGGTGCCGGGCGGCTCGGGCGGTCATTTCCGCGTCACGCTGCCGCGCCGTTCGGCGCGTGCGCTCGCCGACGCCGCGTAACGACATCGAGGACAGAATTCGTGAGTTTGATTACAGAGACAGGGCGAACAATGAGCGGTGACAATGCCAAAGTGCTGCTGGTCGACGACGACAAGGACCTGCTGCAGCTGATCGCCATGCGGCTGACGGCCGCGGGGTACGCCGTCACGGCGGTGGAGTCCGGGGAGGCGGCGCTCGCCAGCCTCGCCGTCTCGCGCCCGCAGGTGGTGGTGACGGACCTGCGCATGCAGGGCATGGACGGCATGGCGCTCTTCGACGCGATCCACCGCGATTCGCCCTCGCTGCCGGTCGTCATCCTCACTGCGCACGGCACGATCCCGGAGGCGGTGAGCGCCACCCGCCGGGGAGTGTTTTCCTTCTTGACCAAGCCGTTCGAGCCGAAAGTCCTGCTCGACACGGTGGCCGAGGCGATGCGCCTTTCCTCTCCCGCCACCGGCGAGCGCGAAGCGTGGCGCACCGAGATCATCACCCGCTCCTCCGCGATGGAGGACCTGCTGCAGCAGGCGCGGCGCGTCGCGGCCTCGGACGCGAGCGTGTGCATCTTCGGCCAGAGCGGCACCGGCAAGGAGTTGCTCGCGCGCGCGATCCATCGCGCCAGCCCGCGCGCCCAGGCGCCGTTCGTCGCGGTCAACTGCGGCGCGATCCCCGAGGGGCTGCTCGAATCGGAGCTGTTCGGCCACAAGAAGGGCTCGTTCACCGGCGCGATCGCCGATCGGCGCGGCCTTTTCCACGCGGCGCAGGGCGGCACGCTGTTCCTCGACGAGGTGGGCGACATGCCGCTTTCGCTCCAGGTGAAGCTGCTGAGGGCGCTCGAGGAGAGAAAGATCCGGCCGGTCGGCTCGCACGAGTCCTTCGACATCGACGTACGCGTCATCTCCGCTACGCATCGCAAGCTCGAGGAGCGCATCGCCTCGGGCGAGTTCCGCGAGGACCTGTACTACCGGCTGAACGTGGTCAAGCTCTACATCCCCTCGCTCGCCGAGCGGCGCGAGGACATCCCGCTCATCGCCAACCACTATCTCACCAAGCTCGCCGAGCGCTACCGGCGCGGCGGGCTGCAGTTCTCGCCTGAGGCGATGCAGCTCCTCGTCTCGGCGCCCTGGCCGGGCAACGTGCGCCAGCTGCTCAACGTGGTCGAGCAGTCGGTCGCGCTCGCCGCCACCGAGGTGATCCCGGAGTCGCTGGTGCGCCAGGCGCTCGACGTAGCCGACACGGCCCTCACGCCGCTCGACGAGGCGCGCAAGGCGTTCGAGCGCGACTACCTGGTACGAATCCTGAAGATCACCGGCGGCAACGTGACCAAGGCCGCGCGGCTCGCCGGCCGCAACCGCACCGAGTTCTACCGCCTGCTCGAGCGCCATTCGCTGGAGCCGGGCATGTTCAAGGGCTCGGCGCAGAAGGAGAAGACCGCCGCATGAAGTTCCTTTTGCCTCTCATCACCGGCCTCTTCTTCATGGCCCAGGCTTCGGCACAGGAGCTCTCGCCGGACCAGCTGGTGCAGAAGATCACCAACGACGTGCTCGCTGCGGTCAAGAGCGACAAGCAGCTCGCGGCGGGAGACAAGGAGAAGGCGCTCAAGCTCGCCGAGGAGAAGGTGCTGCCTTACGTCGACTTCGAGTATGCGACGCGCCTCGCCGTGGGCCGCCCCTGGCGCCAGGCGACGCCCGAGCAGAAGAAGGAGCTGGTCACGCAGTTCCGCAACATGCTCGTTCGCACCTACTCGAACTCGATCTCCGCTTACCAAGGGCAGACGCTCAAGGTGCTGCCCTCACGCGGCAAGGAGAATTCCGCCGACGAGGCGACGGTGCGCACGCAGTTCGTCCGCCCGGGCGGCCAGCCGCTCGGCATCGACTTCGCGATGCACAAGGCGGGCAGCGACTGGAAGGTGTACGACATCACCGTGGAAGGCGTGAGCCTCGTGCTCACCTACCGCTCGGAGTTCGACGCGGTGGTGAAGCAGGAGGGGATCGACGGCCTGATCAAGCGCCTCGCCGAGAAGAACATCCCCGCCGCCGGCATCGGCGGCACGGCGAGCGCCGGCGCCGCTAGGACCCCGGGCGCGCCGAAAGCCGGGACGAAATAGCGGCCAGGCGCGGCGCGGCGAGCGAATCGCTCGCCAGGCGCTCGAGCGCTGCGCCGAGGTCCTGCCGACAGACCATGAGCCGGCCGATGGGGGCGCGATCGGGAAACTCCAGGCGTGTCGCGCCGCGCGTGAATCGCCCAGCCAGGACGAGCGCCCGGTCGAGCTCCTGCACCTCGTCGGTCCTCGCGTCGCGCTGATAGAGCGCCATCAGCGCGGAGAGCGCCACGGCGAGCAGATCGAGTGCTTTCGCATCCTTCACCGCATGGCCGGGATAAAGGCGCTCGTGGGCCATGATCGCCGCCCTGGCGAGGGGGATGAACTCTCCCATCGCTGCAGGATCGCTCATCGCGTTGGCGGCCACGCCGCGGCCCGGATAGGTCATCCGGCTCATGGGCTGCATTAGGACCCTGGCGGCGCTCGCCGCGGCGGGTCTCGTCCTCGGCGCAGCGGCAGTCTATTTCGGCGTCTACGACGTGGCCGCGGTGGACCAGCACCTCGTGCCGACCTACTGGCTCCTCTACACCAACATGGAGCGCTCGGTGCACGCGCACGCGAAGCGTGTGCAGGCGCCGCCGCTCGACGATCCCGCCCTGGCGAAGCGCGGCGTTTCCCTCTACCGCGACCATTGCCTGCGCTGCCACGGCGCGCCGGGCGTCGCCGCCGAGTCGTTCGCGCTCGGCCTGAACCCGCCTCCGGCCAACCTCGCTCACACCTCGCGCGAGCGCTCCCCAGCCGAGCTTTACTGGACCGTCAAGTACGGGCTGAAGATGACCGGCATGCCGGCCTGGGAGTTTCGCCTGCGCGAACAGGAGCTGTGGGACCTCGTCGCCTTCCTGAGAGCGCTGCCGCAGCTCTCGCCGGCGCAGTACCGGGAGATGAACGGGTCGGCGCCGCAGCCTGCCGCCGAGCCGGCAACGCCGCCGGACGCGAGGCGAGGCAAACGCGCCCTCGAGCAGTATGCGTGCGCGACGTGCCATGAGATTCCCGGGGTCACGGGCGCCACCGTCCCGGTCGGTCCTTCGCTTCGCGATCTCGCGAAGCGCACGTTCGTCGCCGGCGTGCTGCCGAATACCGGCGAGAACCTGGCGCGCTGGGTGCGCGCCCCCCAGGCGGTGAAGCCGGGAACGGCGATGCCGGACCTCGGCGTGAGCGAGCGCGACGCCCGCGACATCGCCGCCTTCCTCGAAAGGCGGCAGTAGCGGGCTGTGGGAAAATGCCGGCGATGAAGGAGGGCGTCGCCGGGCTTTTCCGCAACAACCGGGCGTGGGCCGAGCGCATGGTGGCCGGCGACCGCGGCTTCTTCGCCAAGCTCGCCGGGCAGCAGGCGCCGCAGTATCTGTGGATCGGCTGCTCCGACAGCCGCGTGCCGGCGAACGAGATCGTCGGCCTCGCGCCGGGCGAGCTCTTCGTCCACCGCAACGTCGCGAACGTCGTCGTGCACACCGACCTCAACTGCCTGTCGGTCATGCAGTTCGCGGTCGACGTGCTGAAGATCGGCCACATCATCGTCTGCGGCCATTACGGCTGCAGCGGCGTCAACGCGGCGCTCATGAAAGAGCGCCACGGGCTGGTGGACAACTGGCTGCGCCACATCCAGGACGTACAGCAGCAGCACTCCCGGGCGCTGGAAGAAATAGCCGATGGCAAGGCAAAGGCCGACCGCCTGTGCGAGCTCAATGTCGTCGAGCAGGTGTCGAACGTGTGCCGCACGTCGATCGTGCAGGACGCCTGGTCGCGCGGCCAGGCGCTGACGGTGCACGGCTGGATCTACGGCCTGCACGATGGGCTGCTGCGCGACCTCGACGTGACGGCGAGCGGCGGCGGCGCGGCACGCGCCGGGTGAGAAAGACTGCGCATTTCGCGCTCGGCGCCGCGCTGGCGCTCGCCGGCGTCGCGCTCGTCGAGGCACTGTTGCTGCTCGGCCTCTCGCCGCTCAGCCCGGTGGCCTATCCGGGCCTCGGCATGCTGGCGGGCGCGGCGCTCGGCGGCGTTGCCGGCTGCGCCGGCGGCGTCATCGTGCTCGGCGCCTACTATCTGCTCAACGCCGCCGCCGCGCCGGAGCGCTTCCCGCATTTCTTCAGCGGCGCCTACAGCAGCGTCGCCTGGGCGGTCGCGCTGGCGCTCATCGCGCTGGCGGTCGTCGCGTTTCGCTCGCGCCTGCTGCGCATGGCGGCGGCGGAGACCGAGCTGGCGGCCCGCCGCCAATACGAGGAGGCGCTGCGCGAGAGCGAGGCATGGCTGCGCATCATCACAGACAACATCCCGGCGATGGTCTCCTACATCGACGCCGAGGAGCGCTATCGCTTCAACAACCGGGCCTACGAGCAGCTGCTCGGCAAGCCGCGCTCGCAGGTCACCGGGCACACCGTGCGGGAGGTCTGGGGCGAGGCGCGCTATACGCAGTTCAAGCCGAATATCGAGCGCGCCCTGCGCGGCGAGCGGGTGACGCACGACTACGCCGCGCGGCTCGGCGGCAACGAGCTGCGCCTGCTGGCGACCTACGTTCCCGACCGGGACGTGCGCGGCCGGGTGAAGGGCTTCTTCGTGCTGGCGAGCGACATCACCGCGCTCGCGGCCACGCGCGACGAGCTGCGCGCCGCGCACGAGCGGCTGGAGGCCGCGCTCGACGGGTCGAACGTGGCGCTCTGGGACACCGACCTGCGCAGCGGCCGCGTCTATCTCGGCGAGGCGTGGGCGCGCATCGTCGATGCGCCGCCCCGGGACAGCGTCGCCACGACCGACGAGCTGCTCGCGCTCGTGCATCCCGCCGACGTCGACACGGTGCGGCGCGCCTCGCTCGAGGTCATGAAGGGCCTGCGCCCCCTGTACGCGGTCGAGCACCGCGTCAAGTCGCGCAACGGCGAGTGGCGCTGGATCCTGTCGCGCGGGCGCGTCACGGAGCGCGACCCGGCCGGGCGCGCGCTGCGCATGATCGGCACCAACCTCGATATCACGGAGCGCCGCCGCGCCGAGGAGGCGATGCAGTCGATCGCCCAGACCGATGCGCTGACCGGGCTCGCCAACCGGCGCATGCTCGGCGACCGCCTGCGGGTGGCGCTCGCCCGCAACCGGCGCAGCGGCATGGAGAGCGCCGTGCTCTACCTCGACATCGACCGCTTCAAGGACATCAACGACACGCTCGGCCATCCGGCGGGCGACGCCGTGCTCGCCGAGCTGGCGCGCCGGCTCGCCGCCTGCGTGCGGGCGAGCGACACGGTGGCGCGCTTCGGTGGGGACGAGTTCGTGGTGCTCCTCGAGGACCTGCGCGAGCGCCACAACGCGGTGCGCATCGCGGAGAAGATCCTCGAGGAGGCGCGCCGGCCGGTCCGCGTCGAGGTCGCGGAGGTGCTCCTCACGGTGAGCGTCGGCCTCGCCTACAGCGACGGCGCCTCGACCGACGAGGACCTGCTGCGGCGCGCGGATGCGGCGCTCTACGAGGCGAAGACCGCCGGCCGCAACCGCTTCCGCATCGCCGCCTGAGCGGCTCCGGGGAACTCAGCGCTCGAGCACGTACACGCCGGGCGCGTCGGCGAGCTTGGCATACGTCTCGCTCGCGAGCGCCGGGGCCGGCCGCGGCTCGCCGCAGCGCGGCGCGAGCCAGGCGATCCAGTCGTCCCACCAGCTTCCGGCATGCAGCTCCGCCGAGGTGAGCCACGCTTGCGCGCTCTCGCCGCGATGCGCGCGCCCGGTGCGGTAATGGCGCCGGGGCGGCGCGACCGGCGGATTGACGACGCCGAGGATGTGGCCCGAGCTCGTCAGGACGAAGCGCTTCTCGCCGGTAACGTGGCCGTTGATGTGGAAAGTCTGCCGCCACGGCGTGATGTGGTCGTCCTCGGCGCTCACCTGGTAGAGCGGCACATGCACGGTCGCCAGATCGATGGGCACGCCGGCGATGCTGAGCGCGTTGGGCTTCACCAGCCGGTTGTTCAGATAGAGCTCGCGCAGGGTGAACTCGTGCATTCGCGCCGGCAGGCGCGTGCAGTCCATGTTCCAGTACAGCACGTCGCTCGGCGGCGGCGGCTCGCCGTAGAGCCAGCCGTGCACCATGTAGTGCCAGATCAGGCTGTTCGAGCGCAGCAGGCGGAAGGTCGTCGCCATGTCGGCCCCGTCCAGATAGCCGCGCGCGCGCATGTTGTCGACGAGCCAGTTGACGCTGCCTTCGTCGATGAAGACCTCGATGTCGCCCGGCGACTGGAAGTCGACGAGCGAGCAAAGGAGCGTCCAGTGCGCCACGGGGTGAGACGAGGCTACCTCTTCGCGCTTCAGGCTCCGGCTCGCCCAGGCCATGTACGTCGCGAGCAGCGTGCCGCCGATGCAGT
>DASQYN010000526.1:0-2314 GCA_035639215.1 Burkholderiales bacterium | reverse complement strand
CCTTGCGCAGGGCGATCAGCTGCACCAGCACGTCCCACGAATCGGCGCGGAGCTGCGCAGGCAGCGCGGCGCGCAGCTCCGGATAGTCGGGCGCGCTTCCCGGCGGCAGGTCTTTCACCGAGAGCAGGATGTGCCAGACCTCGAGCGGCGCGCGGGAGTCCTGGTCCTCGCCCAGCGAGCGCAGCCGGCCGAGCACGTCGCGCACGGCCTCGGGCGTGCCGATCTGCAAGAGAGCCCAGTCGACGTGCTCGCGCACCTGGTTGACGCTGCGCTCGCGCGGGATGCGCGAGCGCAGCGCCTGCAGGGCCGGTACGGCGGGCGCGTATTTCCGGACGCCGAGAAACATCACCAGCTCGTTCGCGCTCTCGGCGTTGAGCTGCGGCAGCAGCGCGACCAATTCGCCCTCCACGGGCAGGTCGGTCGCGACGATGCAGGTCGCGTAATGCAGAGAATCCCGGCCTGCTCGAAGGTCGACATACAGGCGGTCGAAGAGCGCACGGCTGCGGTACTTCGGGATGCGCTGGTGCTTGTCCAGATCACGCGCGAGGAAGGCGAGCAGCGGCCGCTGGCTTACCGGATCGCCGTAGTGCTCGACGATCAGCGCTTCGAGCTGCGGCGGCAGCTCGCGCATGCCGGCGCGCGCCCAGGAATTGACGGCAGTGAAGAGCAGGCCCTGATCGCGCTGTGCGATGAGGCTGCGCAGCCCGGCGAGGTCGGCGGCGCGGCCGATTTGCGCGGCATCGTCCTGGCCAAGCGGAGCAGCGGCCGGCGTACCGACGGTCAGAAAAGCGAGCACGAGAACAAGGCAGCGCACGAGCGCCACCTTACGCGATTTCAGACTCCGCGAATTCGGCGAGGCGGCGGAAGGCGTGAACTTTTTCCGCCCGCCCGATCTGCGCGCAAGGGTTACGGCTTGTGCCCCGCGAGCAGGCGCTCGAAGCGCCGGTCGGGCACGAGCCAGAGCAGCGCGACGCCGGCGTAGATGGCGAGCGACACTGCGATATGCGCGAAAGCGAGCGGCACGGCGCACAGATAGAGCAGTAGCGAACTCCAGCCCTTGGCGTCCTTGCCGAGCGCCTGGGCCAGCAGCGAGTCGGGGGGATGGATCGCGCGAAGCACCGTCGTGAGCACCTGGTAGGACAGCGCCGCCGCGAGCAGCACGACCCCGTACGCGGCGACGGTGAGAGGCGCGAAGTGGTTCTCGTCCATCCAGCCGGTCACGAACGGCACGAGCGAAAGCCAGAACAGCAGGTGCAGGTTCGCCCACAGCGCGCCGCCGGTCACGTGGTGCACCGCATGGAACAGGTTGTGGTGGTTGGTCCAGTAGATCGCGACGTAGATGAAGCTGAGCATGTAGCTCAGGAAGATCGGCGCGAGCGGCGCGAGCGCCGCCGGATCGGCATCGTGCGGCACCTTCATCTCGAGCACCATGATCGTGATGATCACCGCGAGCACGCCGTCGCTGAAAGCCTCGAGCCGCCCCTTGCCCATGCGCCGATTCTAATTCGGGGTCAGGATCGCAATTCCTTCTTCCGGAAGCAGCCGGGCGCGTGGTCGTCCACCATGCCGACCGCCTGCATGAAGGCGTAGCAGATCGTCGAGCCGACGAACTTGAAGCCGCGCTTGGCGAGCGCCTTGCTCATCGCGTCCGACGCCGCGCTCTTCGCCGGCACCCGGCGTCCGCTGTTGACGCGCGGCGTACCGCCGACGAAGCGCCATACGTAGGCGTCGAAGCTGCCGAACTCCTCCTGCGCCTCGAGAAACGCCTTCGCGTTGGTCACTGCGGCCTCGATCTTGAGCCGGTTGCGCACGATGCCTTCGTCCTTCATGAGACGTCTCTTCTCCGCCGCGCCGAAGCGGGCCACCTTCTGCGGATCGAACCCCGCGAAGGCGCGCCGGTAGGCCTCGCGCTTGTTGAGGATCGTCTCCCACGACAGGCCCGCCTGCGCGCCCTCGAGGATCAGGAACTCGAAGAGCACCCGGTCGTCGTGCACCGGCACGCCCCATTCCTTGTCGTGGTAGGCGATGCCGAGCGGCGTCTTCGCCCAGGCGCACCGCCGCAGATTCGGGGTCAGGGTCACGACGGGCCGGATTTTGTCCTAGTCCAGCGTGCGCTTGTAGAAGCGCAGGCCGATGCCGATCACGACCAGCATGAAGAGCAGGATCGGCCAGATCTGCGGGATTAGGTCCGGGAGCTGGTTGCCCTTGAGCATGATGCCGCGCACCAGGACGAGGAAGTGGGTGAGGGGAAGGAGCGAGCCCAGCCACTGCGCCCATTCCGGCATGCCGCGGAAGGGGAACATGAACCCGGAGA
>DASQYN010000525.1:0-3258 GCA_035639215.1 Burkholderiales bacterium | reverse complement strand
TCGCCGGCCAGTTCAAGGGCACCGCCGACGCGGTCTACCAGTACCTCGACCTCCTACAGGCGCATTCGCCCGATCTGGTCGCGGTCTTCGCCGCCGATCACGTGTACCGGATGGACGTGCGCCAGATGGTGGACTTCCATCGGTCCCGGAAGGCCGCCGTCACCGTGTCGGCGCTCGCCGTGCCGATCGACGATGCGACCGGCTTCGGCGTGCTCTCCATCGCGGCCGACGGGCGGGTGCGGGAATTCCGGGAAAAGCCGAAGCACCCGCGCGCGATCCCGGGCAAGCCGCACCTCGCTTATGCCTCCATGGGCAACTATCTCTTCGACGCCGCGGTGCTCGAGCGCATGCTCGATGACGCGCGCGCCCGCGGCGACCTCGACTTCGGCCGCGACCTGCTGCCGCGCATCTGCGCCGGCGAGCGCGTCTACGCCTACGACTTCTCGGAGAACCGCGTGCCCGGCCTGCAGGACTACGAGGAGCCTGCCTACTGGCGCGACGTCGGCACGCTGCCGGCGCTTGCCGCCGCGCAGCAGGACGCCATCGGGTCGCGGCCGCGCTTCAACCTGTGGAACAGCCGGTGGCCGATCCACGGCAACCTCCGCGAGACGGGCGACGCCGCCCGGGTGGCCGCGCGAGCGCGCGGCCGGCCAGCGGAGGAGGCGCGGGAAGTCGACGTCGTCACGTCGGCTGCCATCTTGCGAGCCGCGAGTAAAGAGCGGCGTACTGACGAGCGGGCACAGCCCAGCTGAAATCGCGCTCCATGCCGCGGCGCTGCATTTCCCGCCAGCGCCGCGGGTTGCGCCACGCGGCGAGCGCCCGGCGCACCGCGGCCGCGAGCTCGGAGGCCTCCGCCCGCGCGAAGAGAAACCCGGTCTCCTCGTCGCTCACGGTGTCCATGAGACCTCCGGTCGCGCGTGCGACCGGCGGCGTACCGTAGCGCTGGCTGTACATCTGGTTCAGCCCGCACGGCTCGAAGCGCGAGGGCATGAGAAACACATCCGCCCCCGCTTCGACGAGATGCGCCAGGTCCTCGTCGAATCCGACGGCGACCGCGGCAGATCCCGGATATCGCTCGGCGAGCGCGTGCAGCGCGGCTTCGTAGGACCGCTCGCCGGTCCCGAGCACGGCGAGCTGCGCCGGAAGGGCCAGCAGCTCGTCGGCAGCGGCAATGAGCAGATCGATGCCCTTCTGCTCGGTGAAGCGACACACTACGCCGAGCAGCGGCCGGCCGGCGTCGAGCGCGAGGCCGAGCCGTCGCTGCAGCGCCTCCTTGTTCGCGCTTTTCCTCTCCAGGGTATACGGGCCGTACCGCTGCGCGATGCGCGGGTCGCGCTGCGGATCCCAGCTCTCGGTATCCACGCCGTTCGTGATGCCTGACAGCGCCTCGCGCCTGGCGCGCAGCAGGCCGTCGAGGCCGCAGCCCAGCTCCTCGGTCTGGATCTCGCGCGCATAAGTCGGGCTCACGGTGGTGATCGCGTCGGCGTAGGCGAGGCCGCCCTTCAAAAAGGAGAGTCGGCCGTAGAACTCGACGCCCTCGATCGAAAACGTGGCCGCCGGAAGGGCGAGCGGCTTCATCCACGACGGATCGAAGGTGCCCTGGAAAGCGAGGTTGTGCACCGTCATCACCGCGGCGGCCCGGCTTTTCTCGAAGGAGAGATAGACCGGCGCCAGGCCGCACGGCCAGTCGTTGCAGTGCACGACCTGCGGCCGCCACGCCAGCGGGCTCGCCGCGCCGCCGAGCAGCGCGGCGACGCGCGAGAGCAGCCCGAAGCGCTGCGCGTTATCCGCCCAATCCTCCCCCTGCGCATTCTGGTACGCTCCGCCGTCGCGGGCGTAGAGCGTCGGGCACTCAATCACCAGGAAGTCGTCGCGCTCGAGCACGCGGCACTGCGCGCCGAGCAGCTCCAGCCGGGCGACCTCGCCCGCCTGCGGCAGGCCCTCGAGCACGGCACGATAGCCGGGAAGCAGGACGCGCACGTCGTGGCCGAGCGCCCGCAATGCCGCCGGCAGCGCCGCGCTTACGTCGCCGAGGCCGCCCGTCTTGGTGAGCGGCGCGCACTCCGGCGTGGCAAAAAGGACACGCATCAAAAAAAAGACCCCGGTAGGGATGCCGGGGTCGGATGCCTACATACGCACGAAGGGAAGGTGCGTATGCAAGGGGGGGAATGCGGAGAGGAGATCGGCGCTAGCGGGTCACCTGCGAAGCCGCGCCCGGCCGCGTCCGCGCCAGCGCGAGCGATGCCGGCACGGAGGGCTCCAGATCTTCGCTCAGGCCGAAGTCGTCCTCCACCGGGACATCCAGGCAGGCCGAGCCGTCGATCACCTTGGCGCCGAGCGCCCGCACGAGTGCCGGCTGCTGCTTGGGCGATTCCATCTCGATGAAGCACACGACGCGTCCGGCGCCGCGGTTGTGGACCAGCTTGAACGCGTGCACCGCGCCGAAGGGCTCGCACAGGCCGAGCAATGCTCTGGTCAGCGCATAGAAGTCGCGCGCGCCGCGGAATCTCTCCATCACCTCGGTCTTCATGGCGACTCATGCTAGGGCGCAGCCCACTACGCCGATATCCTCAAAAGCGTGAACCTCGTGTCGCCGGGAAACTACAAAACCAGCGCGACGCTCGCCGCGGTCAGGCAGGTGGCGAGCGTTCCGGCGACGATCGACTTCAGCCCGAGCGCGACAACCTCGGCGCGCCTTTCGGGACACATCGTGCCGAGGCCGCCGATCATGATGCCGAGGCTGCCGAAATTGGCGAAGCCGCACAGCGCATAGGTGATGAGCACGCGGCCGCGCTCGGAGAATCCGCCCTGCCGGGCGAGGTCCAGGTAGGCGACCAGCTCGTTCAGCACCGTCTTCGTGCCGAGCAGCGCGCCGCCCGCCGGCGCTTCTTCCCACGACAGCCCGGCAAGCCAGGCGAGCGGCGCGAGCGCCCAGCCGAGCAGCCGCTGCAGCGTCCACGGCGCGATCAGCAGATTCACCAGCGCGACCAGCGCGACGAAGACCACCAGCATCGCCACGATGTTGAGCAGGAGTTGTGCCCCGTCGAGCGTACCGCGGGTGATCGCGTCCATGGCGCCGCTCGCCTCCGAGCGCAGCGCCAGCGATCCGCCGGTCGCGGCGCCGAGCGGCGGCACCATCAGGAAGGCGATGACCAGCGCCGCGGGCGCCGAGAGAATCGAGGCGATGAGCAGATGCGCCACGGCCCCGGGCACGGTCGGGCCGAGAATGCTCGCATAGAGGAAAAGCACCGTTCCGGC
>DASQYN010000524.1:0-5929 GCA_035639215.1 Burkholderiales bacterium | reverse complement strand
GCTCTGGATCGCGAGCAGGTCGCCGAACGGACGCTCGAAGCGCTGCGTCCAGAGCTGCTCGCCGCTGCGCGCGTCCAGCAGGCGCACGTTGATGCGCAGGCTCGCGGCGTCGCGCTGCACGGTGCCCGAGACGATGTAGCGCGCGCCCGCGGGGGCCTTGCCGCCCGATGCGCTGAGGACCTGGAGGCGCGACAGGCGCGAAAGATCGGTCAGGAGATCGCTGCCGATGCCACGCGCGAGATAGTCGTGCTCGTGGCCCGGGCCGAGCGCTTCGAACGGCAGGACGGCGACCGTCAGCGGTTCCGGCCGCGCCACCGGCTGGATCGGCCGCGGCACCGATTTCCACAACGCGACGCCCAGCACGACGAGCGCGAGCATTGCCGCCGCACCCCACATCCATCGCCGGCGCGGCGCGGGCAAAGGCGCCGGTGCGGCACCGACCGGTGCGATCAGCCGGTAGCCGCGCTTCGATATCGTCTCGATGTAGGAGGGCTGCCTGGGATTGTCGCCGAGGGCGCGGCGCAGCTTGATGATGCTCTGCGTCAGCGCCTCGTCGCCGACCACCACGCCCGGCCAGACTTCGGAAAGCAGCGCCTCCCGGCTCACCACCTCGCCTTGGCGGGCGGCGAGGGCGGCGAGCACCTCCATGGACTTCGGCTCGATCCGCACCGTCGCGCTGCCGCGCCGGAGCTGGTTGGTCGAGCTATCCGCCCACCAGTCGCCGATCTGCAGCCGGGATCGCATTTCCATAGCCAAACCTTAGGCGTTTCGTCGGGACCGCGCGGCCGCTCCCGGCCAACACTCGTGCCGATGTTAACCGCCTGAAGGAGCGTTGGATGAAATCCCTGCTGATCGCTGCCGCCATGCTCGCCGCCTCGCTCGCCGCCGCCCAGCCGGCGAAGCCCCCGGCTCTCACCGTCAAACCGCTCGCGGAGAAGAAGGTCGCCGAGCTGCCGCCCGGCGAGCTGTTCTGGCGCATCGAAAACTTCGACAACCTGGACCAGGCGAAGACCGCCGCGGGGCCCTATTCGCTCGCCGCGCAGTCCGACGGCAAGGCCTGGCTCTTCACCCTCGGCGCCCCGGGCGGCGCCACGCCGGGCGCGAAGAAGGTCGCCGAGTTCGGCCCCGTGCCGCGCATCAGCGCACCGCAATACCTCCTGCGGATCAACGAGGCGAGCGGTCCCGCGGGCGCCATCACGGCCATCCACAGCCACCCCGGGTCCGAGTCCTTCTTCGTGCTGCGCGGCGAGCAGCGCATGCGCGGCCCGCACGGCGTGCTGGTCATCCCGCCCGGCCAGCCCACCATCGGCCACGGCGAGCAGCCGATGCAGGTCTGGAGCAGCGGCCCGGCCGAGCTGCATTCGCTGGTGATGTTCGTCGTCGACGCAACCCGGCCTTTCTCGACTCCGGCGAAGTTCGACGATTGAAAAAGGGGTCAGGACCCTTTTTCGCCGGCTATTGAGAGCACTTCATCTCGAGCGCAGGGCCGCGGCACGCCCGCACGCCGCGCGCCAGGTAGTCGTTGGTGCTCTGCATCCATTCCGCCATCGCCTTGGTCTCTTCGCCGGTGGCATAGGAGATTTGACCCGAGGCCTCGGTCCTGAAGGGCGCGGTCGGCTTCCCGACCACTACCAGAAAGGCGCTGCTCGGCGATGCCAGGATCTTTGCCAGGTCAACGCCGCCCTCTTCCAGGCCGTTTCGCTTCGGGCAATAGAACTGCGCGTAGGCGATGGTGAATTCCTCTTCGGCCCTCGGGCTGAGCCGGCCGACGAACATGCCGCTGCAGGTCTTCTGCGCCGTCTGACTCCACGCCTGGTAGAGGGTGGCCACCCGGTCTTCCTGCGGTCCTCCGGACGCCTCCATGACGGTGACCGACTCTTTCGCTGCATTCACCTGGGCGGCGTCCGCGGTCGGTACGAACACCATCACCCGGAATCCGCGTCCGGGCTGCTCCGAGACCTGCTTCCATCCGTCTTTCCAGGTGGGCGGCGGCGACAGCTGCAACTTGTCCTCGGCGTAGAGAGCCGGCGCAAAGAGCGCGACGATCACGGCGAAGGCGAACAATTTCATCGTGGTTGGCGCCAATCTAGCAGGCGCGCGATCCGATGGGCCGGTAAGTTCGCACGGCGGGCGCGCGAAAACGACCGGGCCTCGGCTGCCGCTGGAACGGTCTGCCCCTGTTTCTGGGTTTGCGCTTAGAAGCGGATCAGCGCCAGGCCGCTTTCCGGGTCGTGGCGGCGGGCGAGGTAGCTCGCGGACTCCGTGAGGATGACTTCCAGCGTAGGGCGCACGCGGGCCTGCAGCAGGTGCCCGCCGTGCGCGGTGCCGTCGCGCTTGCCCACGACCACATGCGCGTGGAGGCGAGGCTTCCTCTCCTTTTCCGCGAACGCGACGTCGCCGACGAGGGCGAGCACCTCGACCTGCTCGCGGATCGGGATGTGCACGTAGTCCTTCTTCTCCCAGTCGAAGTAGCCGACCAGGACCTCCCTGAACGCGCCGATGGCGGTGAAGCGCGCGGCGGCGATGTTGTGCTCCTCGGCGAAGCGGGTAAGGAGGCTGACCGGCTCTTCGTCGGTATCGAAGATGAGCGCGTAGGTGCGCTCAGGCGAGTCGTTCAGGATTTTCGACCGCATGTCAGTCTGCCGGGAAGGCCATCGTGCTGAGCAGGGCCAACGCCGCCTGGCGCGAGTCGAGACGAGTGTGCTGCACGACGATCGGCTGGTCCGACTCGATGACGCTCGAGTAGTCGGTGTCGCGCGGCACGCGCTCCGGGTCGTCGAGGTCGTTGAAGCGCACGTGCCGGGTGCGCTTCGCAGGCACGGTAATGCGGTAAGGGCCGGCAGGCTCCCGGTCGGCGAAGAAGAGGGTGATGCGCACATTGGCGTCGCGCTCGCCGGCGTTCAGGATGCACGCCGTCTCGTGGCTCTCGAAGGCGCGGCCCTGGCCGGTGCTCGCCCCGGGAATGTAGCCCTCGGCGATGACCCAACGCTTCCTGCCGATCGTCATGTCAAAGGCTCATCTTCAGGAGCTCGGCAGGATGCAGCGGCCGCCGCCCGGCCAGTTCTTCGATCTGGGCACGGCAGCTGAAGCCATCGGTGACGATCAGCGCCTCACGGGGAGATTGGGAAATTCTCGGTAGCAAGACCTGCTGCGCGCACGCGACCGAGACGTCGTACTTCTCCTCCTCGAAGCCGAACGAGCCCGCCATGCCGCAGCAGCCCGAGTCGAGCAGCTCATAGTCGAGCCCGAGGCGCTCGAGCAGCTCGTGCAGCGCGTCGGTCTTCAGCACCGCCTGGTGGTGGCAATGCGCGTGGACGATCGCCTTCTTCGCGAGGCGCGAGAAGGGAAACGCCGGCGCCTTGCGCACCAGGAACTCGGAGAGCAGGAAGACCTGCTGCGACAGCCGCTTCGCCTGCTCGTCGTGCGCGAGCAGGTTGGGCAGCTCTTCGCGGAACACCGAGACGCAGGCGGGTTCGAGGCCGACGACCGGGGTTCCGGCCTCGATGTCATCCTTGAGCGTGCGAAGAATTCGCGTCAGATAGGCGCGCGCGGAATCGAGCAGCCCGAATTCATAGAGCGGCCGGCCGCAGCAGAGCGGCTGCGCGGGCACGTGCACCTCGCAGCCGGAGCGCGCGAGCGCCTCGACGGCGGCATGCGCGATCTCGGGATGGAAATAATTGTTGAAGGTGTCGGGCCAGAGAATGATCTTCATGCCGCTGCCGGCGACTTTGAAGTCTCTCGTGAACGGACGCTTCGCGAAGGCGGGCAGGGTGCGCGGTTGCGGAATCTTGAGCAGCGATTTGCTCAGCGCCGAATTGGCCACGCGGTTGGCGAACCCCGGAAAATGCGAGGCGAGGCGCGACCACTTGTCGATGTAGCCGAACGCGTAGGCGTTGAGCGGCCGCCGCAGGCTGCGAAGCGGGCCCTTGTAATAGTGGCCGAGGAACTCCGCCTTGTAGGTCGCCATGTCGACGTTGACCGGGCACTCGCCCTTGCAGCCCTTGCAGGAGAGGCAGAGGTCGAGCGCGGCTTTGACCGACTCGTCCTTCCAGCCGCCGAGCACGTCGCCGTTCAACGCTTCCCAAAGGAGCCGCGCGCGGCCGCGCGTCGAGTGCATCTCCTCGCGGGTCGCGCGGTAGCTCGGGCACATCACGCCGCCCGTGTGCCGCCGGCATTCGCCGACGCCCACGCAGCGCAGCGCCGCGCGCGACGCGTCGCCGCCGTCGGCCGGATAGCCGAACCAGGTGCGGATCTTCGGCGGGTCGTAGTCGGTGCCGAGCCGCAGGTTCTCGTCGGCGCGATAGGCCTCCACGACCTTGCCCGGGTTCATCTTGTTGCCCGGGTCAAAGATGCTCTTGAACTCGCGGAAGGCGCGCATCAGCTCGTCGCCGAACATGATCGGCAGCAGCTCGGCCTTCGACTGGCCGTCGCCGTGCTCGCCCGAGATCGAGCCGCCGAGGCTGACCACGAGGTGCGCCGCGTCGTGCAGGAACGCCTTGAAGGTGCGGATGCCCTCCGCGGTCTCGAGATCGAAATCGATGCGCGTGTGCACGCAGCCCTGGCCGAAGTGGCCGTAGAGATCGCATTCGTAGCCGTAGCGCTCGAAGAGCTTGCGCAGCTCGCGCAGATATTTGCCGAGGTTCTCCGGCGGCACGGAAGAATCTTCCCAGCCTTCCCAGGTGATCTGCTTCTCGGGAACGTGCGCGGTGGCGCCGAGGCCGGACTCGCGGATCTTCCAGATCTTCTCCTCTTTCGGCGGATCGTCGTAGAGGTGCATGGTCGGCGGGTGCTTCGCGCCCTTGAGCGCCGCCATCGCGGCGCGCGCGCGGCCGTCCGATTCCTCCTTGTCCTTGCCGCCGAACTCGACGAGCAGCCAGCCGCGGCCCTCCGGCAGCAGCTGCTCGTCGCCGGGATGCAGGTGCACGCTCTTCATGTCCGAGATCAGCCGGTCGTCGAGCCCCTCGAGCGCGACCGGTCCGTGCTGCATCACCTCCGGCACGTGGTCTCCGGCCGAGTAGACGTCGGGATAGCCGAGCACGAGGAGCGAGCGCGCCGGCGGATTGTCGACGAGGCGCAGCGTCGCTTCGAGGACGACCACGCAGGTGCCTTCCGAGCCGACGAGGGCGCGCGCGACGTTGAAGCCGTTCTCCGGAAGCAGCGCGGGCAGGTTGTAGCCGGACACGCGGCGCGGGATCTTCGGATAGCGCGCGCGGATCTCGTCGGCGTGGCGATCGGCGAGCGATTTCAACCGACGGTAGATGTCGGCGCGCCGATCGTCCCCGCCGGCGATGCGCGAGAACTCCTCGTCACCGGTGCGCCCGACGGTCATCCGCACGCCGTCGTACGTAAGCACGTCGAGCGCGATCACGTTGTCGACCGTCTTGCCGCCCATCACCGAGTGCACGCCGCACGAGTTGTTGCCGATCATGCCGCCGAGCGTATTGTGCGTGTGCGTGGACGGATCGGGCGCGAACGTGAGGTGATGCATCTCGGCGGCGTCGCGCAGCTGGTCGAGCACGACGCCCGGCTCGACGCGCGCGATCCTGCGCGCGGAGTCGAGCTCGACGATGCGATTCACGTGCTTCGTGAAGTCGATGACGACCGCGACGTTGCAGCACTGGCCGGCGAGGCTCGTGCCGCCGCCGCGCGGCAGCACCGGAACGCCGTGGCGCGCGCAGGCGGCAATGGCGGCCACGACGTCGTCGACCGACTTCGGCACGACGACGCCGATCGGAACCTGACGATAGTTCGAAGCGTCGGTCGCGTACAGCGCGCGGCTGCCGTCGTCGAAGCGAACCTCGCCGTCGATGGCGCGGCGGAGCTCGTCGGCAAGCGCGTCGGCGACGCGCCGCGACCCGCGCGCATCGACGAGCGGAATCGCGATCGGCGTCATGCGGCGGCGTGCGCGAGATAACGCTGCGCGTCGGAA
>DASQYN010000523.1:0-2721 GCA_035639215.1 Burkholderiales bacterium | reverse complement strand
CTGACTTCCGGATCGTGGATCACCGCGCGCAGCAGCTTGCCGACGTGCGTGCGGTTGAGCAGCCAGGCGAGCCCGCCGCCGAAGAGCAGCGCGAGGGCCACCAGGATCAGGTTATAGGTCGGGTACTCCAGGTCGCCGACGCTGAAGCTGCCAAGCAGCGAGTAGGGCTCGGCGACGAAATAAGGGTCGACGCCCCAGATCAGCTTGATCACGTCCTCGAGGATGAGGAAGAGGGCGTAGGTGATGAGCAGGATCACCACCTCGTCCTTCGCATACATGAAGCGCAGGATGGCGCGCTCGATGAGCGGCGCGAAGACCAGCGTGATAAGGAGTGCCGCCACCGCGAGCACCGCGTAGGAGAGCATCGGCGGATAGCCGCGCGCCAGCCAGGCGCCGGTCAGCGAGGCGCCGGCGTAGGCGCCGAGGGCGTAGAAGCTGCCGTGGGTGACGTTGACGATCTTCATCACCCCGTAGACCAGCGTCAGCCCCAGCGCGGCTATGAACAGCCACGCCGAGTAGATGGCGCCGTCTACCGCAACGGACGCGAGCTGGCTCAGTTAGCTTTGAAGCCGCTCTTGATCCAGTCAGCCGCCTTCATGTTGGCCGGCGGGTTGACCTTTTCCGCGGGGTAGCGTTTCACGTTGACGACGGTGAGCTTGCCCTTCACGTGCTTGGTCTGACCGTAGGCGGTGTCCATGATTGCCTGGTGGCCCTTGCCGTTCGCCATGTGCACGGCGCCGCCCGGGCCTTCGTAGCTCATGTTCTCGAGCGCCGCGCCGACCTCCTCGTTGCTCGGCCGCTTGCCGCCGTTCTTCTCCTGCGCCTTCTCCCACGCGAGCTTCACGCCGAGGAGCGCCTGCGCCATCTGGTAGGACGCGTAGTTCGGCTCGGATTTGTACTGCGACTCGAAGCCCTTGCGGAACCACTGATTGAACTTGTTGTTCGGCGCATAGACGCCGAACGGGCCGCGCGCGCCGAGCACCGTGCCGTCCGGGATCTGGCCGGCGAGCTTGTACATCGCCGTCTCGCCGGTGGTGAGGATGGTGAGGCTCCGCTTCATGAGCCCGCGCGGGCCACCCTGGAGGATGAGCGCTTCCAGGTCGCCGTCCCAGAAGCTGGAGTGGATCACGTCGGCGCCCGCGCCGAGCAGCGCCGAGATCTCGGCGTTGTACTGGCCGGCGAAGAGCTTGGGCATCTGCGAGGTTTTCACGTCGACGTTGGGCACGAGCTGCTTCATCGCCAGCTCGAAGTCGCCCCAGGAGTCCTGGCCCCAGGCGTAGTTCTGGTTGATGCCGGCGATCGACTTGAGCTTGGGCTTCAAGTCCTTCACGTAGAGCGCGGCGCCGACCGAATCCATCGTCGCGGTGGGGGAGGTGCGGAACACATACTTGTAGTCCGCGTCCTCGAAGATGCGCGGCGTGCCGCAGTCGAAGAAGTTGGTGAGCTTCTTCAGCTCCTCGGCCACCGGCGCGACGGCGAGGCAGTTGCCGCTCGACACGTAGCCGACGATGAGGTCGACGTTCTGCCGCTGCACCAGGTTGCGGAACTCCGTGACCTGGGTGGTGGTGCTGCCCGCCTCGTCGACGATCACCGTCTCGAGGGTCGCGCCGCCGAAGCCCTTCTTGCCGTAAGGCGCGGGTGCCTTGCCCTCGTTCAGCTGGTTGACGACGAACTCGGCGGCGTTCTTCGCCGGGACGCCGAACGGCGCGGCCGCCGGCCCCGAGAGAAAGGTGACGATGCCGATCTTCACGTTCTGCGCCGCCGCGAGCGGCGCAACCGCCATAGCCATGCCCAGGACAAGGATGCGTTTCAGGTAACCCATGTTTCCTCTCTCCTCTGTTGTGTTTTCAGCAGCCCGGCACTCGCCAGTGCCGCGCGGATGCGCTCGATCTCGGTCGCGGAAAGCTTGACGAGCGGCGGGCGCACCACCGCGCGCGGCAGCCGGCCGAGCAGCACCAGCGCCTCCTTCATCCGGTTGTGCATGTCGACCCACGGCTCGGCGTAGAACACCTCGGCGGCGGGCGCGATACGGTCGTGGATCTCCTTCGCTGCTTTCAGATCGTTCTTCTTCACAGCCTGAAAGAGCCGCGCCTGCAGCCCGGCGATCACCGAGCCCGAACCGGACAGCAGCCCATTGCAGCCGAGCACCAGCGAGCTGAAGAGCCACGAGCTGTGCGTGGTCAGCACGTTCACCGGCGGCGTGCGCGACTGGAGGAGCCGCACATGGCGGTCATGCAGCTGCGGATTCGCGCACCAGTCCTTGATGGCGCGCACGCTCGGCACCTCGTCGAGGATCTTCAGCAGGGTCGGCGTCGGGTAGCCCTGCCCGCCGGCGAGCGGATACTGGAAGAGGATCAGCGGCAGCTCGGTCACGTCGGCGATGCGCCTGAAATGCGCCACCGCCATCTCGGGCCGCTGCCCGAACGTGTAGACCGCCGGCGGGA
This sequence comes from Burkholderiales bacterium, assembly GCA_035639215.1. Classification (GTDB taxonomy): domain Bacteria; phylum Pseudomonadota; class Gammaproteobacteria; order Burkholderiales; family SG8-39; genus SCGC-AG-212-J23. Next base: position 277 of record DASQYN010000523.1, on the reverse strand, counting down.
AGACGAGCAGCGCGGCGGCGCCGCCGGCGTCCGCCATCTTCGCGAGCCGCGCCGCTTCGATGCTGCCGTCGGCGTAGATGCCGTTCACGATCGGCAGGGTGGCAAGCTCTTCGCGCGAGATCTCGAGCACGCGCCGCTGCTCCTCGAAGCTGCACGACGCCACTTCGGAGGCATGCGCGTTGACGGTGATGGCGGAGATGCCATCGACCGCCGCGACGTCGCGCAGGTGCGCCCGGTAGGCCGCCTCGTCGATCGACAGGTCGTCGTGGAACGGCAG
>DASQYN010000522.1:0-6261 GCA_035639215.1 Burkholderiales bacterium | reverse complement strand
ATTTGGCGTCCTGCTCGGCGAAGCCGTGCGCCATCAGCGTGCGCAGATGGCGGTAGACGGTCGCCTTCGACGAGTCGAGCTCGCGGGCGAGGTCCGACACCCCGAGCGGCTCGTGGGAAAGGGCGAGCCGCTCGAGCAGGCGCAGCGACAGGTCCACGGCGTCGGTGACAGGCACCGCTTCGGCGGCATCGAGCGCGGCCGGGCTTCTCATCGACGTTCCATTGTACGAAACACTGTTTTACTACCGTAGCAGGCGGCCAGGAATCGCGCAAGGCCTTGCGGATCGGTGCGCTCTCAGCGGCGGTACGAAGCTAGGGTGCGTGCGGCTCGTGCGGGCGCAGTGCGCCCGGGATGCGGTGCTTGCGCAGGCCGCCGCGCTCCAGCCAGCGGCGCGTCTGCTCGGCGGCGCGCTCGATCAGGTCCCCGGCATGCGAGAAATCGTATGGCGAGACCGACAGCGGGCAAAGCGGCGGCACGGTGACGATATCGGCGGCCGAACCGTAGTGCTCAAGCTCGCCGACGAGCTGATGCGCGACGAGCAGGTTCACCGCATGCATGAGGCTCGCGATCGCGCCGCGCGGCGGCTTTTCAACCGAGCAGGCGAAGCCGGTAGGCAAGACGATCAGCCGCGCCGCACCGAGCTCGATCGCGACGCGGATCGGCGTGTTGCTGGCTACCGCGCCGTCGATGAGGTAGCGCTCGCCGATGCGCACCGGCGGGAAGGCGCCCGGAATGGCGCAGCTTGCCAGCACCGCCTCCACCACCGCACCGGTCGAAAGGCGAATGGCCGCGCCGCCGAGGAGATCGGTCGCTACGACATGCAGCGCAACGGCGGCCTGTTCCATTTCCCGGTAAGGCAGGTTCGCCTCGAGCAGCTGTCGCACGCCGCCCGGGTCGACGATGAAGTCGCGCCGCGTGGCAAGCCCGAGCACGCTGCGCCAGGAGAGAGGGAATACCTCCCGCCGGCTCAGTCCGCGCCAGACGCGCTCGAGCTGCGCCACGCCGCTCGCCGTCGGCGCGCCGGCGAGGTAGGCGCCGTTTATCGCACCCACCGACGAGCCCACGATGAGGTCGGGAACGATGTCGCGCGCCAGCAGCTCGCGCAGCATGCCGACCTGGACGGCGCCGAAGCTGCCGCCGCCGGCGAGGACGAAAGCGGTGCTCAAGCGCGCATCATAGACAGGACTTCCTGCCGCGCGGCGGCGTCGCTGGCGTACACGCCGCGCAACGCGCGAGTGGCGGTCGATGAATGCTGCTTCTCCACGCCGCGCATCGCCATGCAGAGGTGGCGCGCCTCGCCGACGACCAGGACGCCCTTTGGCTGCAGAAGCTGCATCAGCGCGTCGGCCACCTGCTCGGTGAGCCGCTCCTGCACCTGCAGCCGCCGCGCGTAGAGGTCGACGAGGCGTGGAATCTTCGACAGGCCGATGATCCTGTTGCCGGGCGCGTAGGCGACATGCACGCGCCCGAAGAACGGCAGCAGATGGTGCTCGCACAGCGAGTGGAATTCGACGTCGCGCACGAGCACCGCGGCCTCGCCTTCGGCCGGAAAGATGCCGCGCCCCACCACCTCGCCGGGCTCGGCTTCGTAGCCGCCGGTCAGGAAGCGCATCGCGCTCGCAAAGCGCTTCGGCGTGTCGACGAGGCCGGGGCGGCCAGGATCTTCTCCGAGGTGCGCGATCATCGCGCGCGCATGCTCGGCAAGCGGATCGGCCAGCGTTTCGACAGGCATGTTCATCGGCGCTTCTCCTGGCGTATCTTTACGGGTCTGCGCATTCGATGACACGGTGAGCGGCGCCGTTCCATGACGAGAAACGTTCCATGACGAGAAGATGCATCGCCTCGGGCTCGACGTTCGAAAGAGACATCGGCTACTCGCGGGCCGTCGTGGACGGCGACTGGATCTTCGTCTCCGGTACGACCGGCTTCGACTACGCGACGATGTCGATTGCCGACGACGTGGTAATCCAGGCCGAGCAGTGCTTCCGCAACATCGACGCCGCGCTCAAGCAGGCCGGCGCAGGCCTTGGCGATGTGGTGCGCGTCCGGTACATCGTGCCCGACGCCGCCGACTTCGAGCCGTGCTGGCCGGTGCTGCGCAAGTACCTCGGCGAGGTGCGGCCGGCCGCGACGATGATCTCCGCGGGCCTCGCCGATCCGCGCATCCGCATCGAGATCGAGGTCACGGCGAGGAGGCGAAGCGCATGAACGCGAGGGCCGGCATTACCGTCACGCCCCTTTCCCCGCACGTCGGCGCGGAGATCGGCAACGTCGATCTCACGCAGCCGCTCTCGCCGGGCCAGGTGAACGACCTGAAGCAGGCGCTGGCGAAGCACGGCGTGATCTTCTTCCACGACCAGGCGATCGACCTGGAGATGCATCGGCGCTTCGCGCAGTACTTCGGCGAGCTGCACATCCACGTCGGCGGCGAAGGCACCGCCTCGAAGCCGGACGAGAAATACCCGGAAGCGCGGCGGCAGCACTTCGATGCCCATTCGAAGCGCGTCTCCGGCGAGGTGTGGCACACCGACCAGTCGTGCGCCGCGGTGCCGCCGATGGCGAGCATCCTGCACCAGCGCATCGTGCCGCCCGACGGCGGCGGCGACACGCTCTTCGCCAGCATGTACGCGGCCTACGAAGCGCTCTCCGAGCGCATGAAGAGCTTCCTCGCCGGCCTCACCGCGACGCACGACGGGGCGAAGCTCTTCGACAAGGGCACGCGCACGGTGTATCCGGTGAGCTCGCATCCGGTGATCGCGGTTCATCCCTGGACCGGAAAGAAGCTGCTCTACGTGAACCGCGGCCAGACCACGTTCATCGACGGGCTGCCGCGCGAGGAGAGCGACGCCGTCCTGGGATTTCTCTTCGCCCACATCGAGAACCCGGAATGGCAGATGCGCTTTCGCTGGCGCGCCAACTCGATCGCCTTCTGGGACAACCGCTGCACGCAGCACCGCGCGATCTGGGACTACTGGCCGAACGTGCGCTCGGGCTATCGCATCCAGATCAAGGGGACGCAGGCGCCCGTTGCGACCGGCTGATCAATCCATCAGGCCGGCATAAGCCGGCGAAGTCAGGTAGCGTTCGCCGAAGGAAGGCAGCACCGCGACGATGAGCTTGCCGTTGTTCTCGGCGCGCCGGCCGACCTGCAGCGCTGCCCAGATCGCCGCGCCCGAGGAGATGCCGACGAACAGGCCCTCTTCCTTCGCCATGCGCCGCGCCGTGTCGAGAGCGGCGGCGTCCGGCACGCGCACGATCTCGTCGTAGATCCCGCGGTTCAGGATCTCGGGCACGAATCCGGCGCCGAGGCCCTGGATGACGTGCGGCCCTTTCGGCGAGCCCGAAAGCACCGCGGAAGCATCGGGCTCGACCGCGACGCACTTGAAGCCCGGCTTGCGCGCCTTGATGAGCTCGCCGACGCCGGTGATCGTGCCGCCGGTGCCGATGCCCGAAATCAGGATGTCCGCCTTTCCATCGGTATCGCGCCAGATCTCCTCGGCGGTGGTGCGGCGGTGCACCTCCGGATTGGCCGGATTGCCGAACTGGTCGGGCATGAAGTAGCGCTGCGGGTCCGAGGCGACCAGCTCCTGCGCGCGCTTCACCGCGCCGAGGGCGCCTTCGGGCGCCGGCGTCAGGCGCAGCTCTGCGCCGTACGCCCGGATCACGGCGCGCCGCTCGCGGCTCATCTGCTCGGGCATGAAGAGGATGCACTTGTAGCCCTTGACCGCGCACACCCAGGCGAGCGCGATGCCGGTGTTGCCGCTCGTCGGCTCGACCACCGTGGTGCCCGGGCGCAGCTTCCCCGCGCGCTCGGCCGCCTCGATCATCGACACGCCGATCCGGTCCTTGACGCTCGCGCCGGGGCTGTAGAACTCGAGCTTGGCGACGATCTGGGCGGCGCAGTCCTTCGCCAGGCGGTGGATGCGCACGAGCGGCGTGTTGCCGACCAGCTCGAGCGCGGAGTTGGCGATTCGCATGCTCTATCCTCGCACGGGCGGCCGGTCAGCGCAGCCGGACCACGATCTCCAGGTATTCGCCCGGCACGGTCATCGTCCCGTCCGTCGCGGTATTGAAGCGCTGCGCGAGGCCGACCAGGTCCTCGGCGAGCGACGCCTGCTTGCCGGAATCGAGCGCGCCGAACGCCTTGTTCATCGGCCCGTAATAGGTGCGGAAGGTATCGAGCCAGTGCTTCGCCGAGCGATAGCGGAAGATGTAGTTCTTCTTCGGCGCCTGGAGGGCGGCCATGCGGCTGCCGAACAGCTCGCGCAGGCGCTCCTCGCTGCCCCATTGCATGGGCGAGCGCACGCCGGACGCTGGCGCGATGTAGCGGCCGATCGCCTTGAACATCTCGCCCACGAAGCCGCCCGGCGTCCAGTTTGCCAGGCCGATCTTGCCGCCCGGGCGGCAGACGCGCGCCAGCTCCGCCGCCGCCTTCTCCTGGTTGGGCGTGAACATGACGCCGAAGGTGGAGAGCACCGCGTCGAAGGCGCCATCCTCGAACTGCAGATTCTCCGCGTCGGCCTGCTCGAACTGCACGGCGAGCCCTTCGGCGGCGGCGCGCGCCTTGCCGCGCTCGAGCAGGTTCGGCACGTAGTCGGTCGACAGCACGTCACACCAGCGGCGCGCCGCGGCGAGCGTGGCGTTGCCGTTGCCGGCGGCGACGTCGAGCACGCGCTGGCCGGCGCGCAGGTCGACCGCCTCGCAAAGCGACTCGCCCACGATTTGCAGTGTCGTGCCGATCACCGCGTAGTCGCCGGCCGCCCAGGCGACCTGCTGCTTGGCCTTGACGGCGCCGAGGTCGATCGTTGCGGTTTCCATAGCTGCTCTCCTTAAGGGTGGGTTGCGTTGGCGCCATTGCACGCCGGCGCCCGCGGGCCGGGGGGTCCCGGAGCGAGACAAAAAGGGGGACAGCGGACCTAGAATCCTTGCATGGAGGAGCGGACTCACTCGTTCGGCTACTGGCTGCGGCGGCGGCGCAAGGCGCTCGACCTGACGCAGGAGGCGCTCGCGCGCATGGTCGCCTGCTCGCGCTTCGCCATCCGCAAGATCGAGGCGGACGAGCGCCGGCCTTCGCGCCGCCTTGCCGAGCGCCTGGCCGAGAAGCTGGTCGTCGCCGCCGAGGAGCGCGGCGCGTTTCTCGCCGCCGCTCGTTCGCTGCGCGCGGAAGGCCTCGCCGTCGATGGCGCGCCGCTTGCCGAAGTCGCCGCCGAGACCGCCGGCGAGGTGGCGCCGCTCGTCGGCCGCGCCAACGAATGGGGGTCGCTGGTCGGCCTGCTCGCCCGCCTCACGAGCGGCGCCGGCCACGTGGTGCTGCTCGAGGGCGAGCCGGGCATCGGCAAGAGCCGGCTGATGCTCGAGCTCGAGCAGTATTGCGCCGGCCGCTCGCTGCGCTCGCTCGCCACCCGCTGCTACGAGATCGAGCGCGCCATGCCCTATCAGCCGGTGATCGACCTGGTCGGCAAGGCGCTCGAGGCCGCCAGCGACGAAGTGCTCGGCACCCTCCCCCCGGTGTCGCTCGCGGAGATCGCCGCGCTCGTCCCGGGGCTCGCCGATCGGGTCGCCGTGCCTGCCGTCTCGGCCGATTTCCCGGAAGCGCGCAAGGCGCGCCTCTTCCGCGCGGTGCTGCAGCTCTTCGACGCGCTCGCCGCGGGACAGCAGCTCGTCGTCATGCTCGACGACCTGCAATGGGCCGACGACGCCAGCGGCCAGTTCGTCCACTACCTCGGGCGCCAGGCGGCGCGCCGGCCGCTGCTCTTCGTCTGCGCCTATCGCGACGAAGACGCCGCGACCGAGGAGCGGCTCGCCGGTCTGGTGGCGAGCCTGCGGCGCGAGCGCCACGCGCGCCACATGGCGCTCGCCCGGCTGCAGCCGGCCGACACGCAGGCGCTTCTCGAGCGCTTCGAGCACCCGACGCTCACGGCCGAGGGGCTCGCCGCGCGGCTGCATCGCGAAACCGACGGCAATCCCTTCTTCCTCACCTCGATGCTGCAGGCCCTCAGCGCCGGAGAAGCGGCGGCGGCCTCCTCCGGCGAGCTGCCGCTTCCCGAGGCGCTGCGCGCGGCGGTGCGCGCGCGCCTGGCACACGTGCCGCCCGCGGCACGCACCGCGCTCGACGTCGCGGCGGTCCTCGGCCGGCGCTTCGACTTCGAGACGCTCGCCGCGGTGGCCGGCGCACCCGAGGAAGCGCTGGCGCAGGCGCTGGAAGCGCTGGTGAAGCGCCGCCTGCTGCGCGAGGAGCCGGAAGACGGTTTCTACGACTTC
>DASQYN010000521.1:0-4880 GCA_035639215.1 Burkholderiales bacterium | reverse complement strand
TGTAGCACACGCCGCGCAGATTGCTTCCCAGTTGCGCCGCCAGGCGGATGCGTTGCGCCTCGCCGCCGGAAAGCGTCGGCGCCGAGCGGTCGAGCGTCAGGTAGCCGAGGCCGACTTCGGCGAGGAAGCCGAGCCTCGCGCGCAGCTCGGCGACGAGGTCGCGGGCGATTTCCCGCTCACGCCCGCGCAGATCGATCTGCGCGAAAAGCTGCTGCAGCTGCGAGATCGGCTGCAGCCCGTAGTCGGCAATGCTGCGGCCGCGCCACGTCACGGCGAGCGCCTCGCGGTTGAGCCGCCGGCCTTCGCACTCGGGGCACGCTTCCTCGATCTCCAGCCAGTCGATCCAGGAGTCGAGCACGTTGTCCTCGGCGCCGGTCTTCGCGCGCTCCTCGTCCCATTGCACTTCGTCGATCGCGAGCCCGGTGCCGTAGCAGGCGGCGCACCAGCCGTGCTTCGAGTTGTAGGAGAAGAGCCGCGGATCGAGCTCGGCGAAGCTGCGGCCGCACGAGCGGCAGGCCCGTTTCGTCGAGAAGACTTCTATCGCGTCGGCGAGCACGTGCACCACGCCCTTGCCCAGCTCGAGCGCCGCCGACAGGGCCTTGCGCAGCTCCGCCTCGGCCTTCGGCGTCACGGAAAGCGACGCGACCGGCAGCTCTATCGTGTGCTCCTTGAAGCGGTCGATGCGGGGGAAGGGGCGGGTCGGCAGCAGCTTTCCGTCGACGCGCAGCTGCGGGTAGCCCTTGGCGTACGCCCACTTCGCGAGGTCGGTGTAGACGCCCTTGCGGTTGACCACCAGCGGCGCGAGCAAGCTGACTCTGCGGTTGCGGTACTCGCGCAGCAGCCGCGCGGCGATCGAATCTTCGCTTTGCGGCTCGATCGGTATCTCGCAATCCGGGCAGTGCTGCACGCCGAGCTTGACGAACAGCAGGCGCAGGAAATGATGCACCTCGGTGAGCGTGCCCACGGTCGACTTTCGCCCGCCGCGGCTGGTGCGCTGCTCGATCGCCACCGTGGGGGGGATGCCGAAGATGGCGTCGACATCGGGGCGCGAGGCGGCCTGGACGAACTGGCGCGCGTAGGCGTTCAGCGATTCGAGGTAGCGGCGCTGCCCTTCGTTGAAGAGGATGTCGAAGGCGAGCGTCGACTTGCCGGAGCCAGAGACGCCGGTGAGCACGGTGAAGCGCCCGCGCGGGATCTCCACGTCGATGTTCTTCAGGTTGTGCTCGCGCGCGTTGTGGATGCGAATGGCGTTGCCGAGGTAGCGGCCGGCGGGCTCCTTCGCCTCCCGGGAAAAAACGTGGTCTGTCCCTATTTTCTGCTCGTATTCGCGGAGCGCCTTTCCGGTATGCGAGCTCGGATGCGCCCTCACCTGCGCCGGCGTTCCCTCGCATACGAGCTCGCCGCCGGCAGCGCCGCCCTCGGGGCCCAGGTCGAGGATCCAGTCCGCCGAGCGGATGACATCGAGGTTGTGCTCGATGACGATCAGCGAATGGCCGGCGTCGATCAGCTGGCGGAAGGCGCGCAGCAGCTTCGCGACGTCGTCGAAGTGAAGGCCGGTCGTCGGCTCATCGAAGAGGAACAGCTTGGCATCCGAAGCGGCGGCGCTGTCGGCGAGATAGCCGGCGAGCTTGAGGCGCTGCGCCTCGCCGCCCGAGAGCGTCGGCACCGGCTGCCCGAGCCGCAGATAGTCGAGCCCGACGTCGACGAGCGGCCGCAGCCGCTGCACCACTTCCGGCTCGGCGTAGAAGAAGAGCAGCGCCTGCGACACCGTCATCTCGAGGACATCGGCGATCGACTTGCCGCGCAGCTTCGCCTCGAGCACTTCGGCGCGGTAGCGACGCCCGTCGCAGTCCGGGCAGCGCAGGTACACGTCGGAGAGAAACTGCATCTCGACGTGCTCGAAGCCGTTGCCGCCGCAGGTCGGGCAGCGGCCGTTGCCGGAGTTGAAGCTGAAGGTGCCGGGGGTATATCCCCTTTCCTTCCCCACCGGGGACCTGGCAAACAACAGGCGAATGCAGTCGAACGCGCCGACGTAGCTTGCTGGGTTGGAGCGGGTCGTCTTGCCGATCGGCGACTGGTCCACCATCACCACGTCGCTCACCTGGTGCGCGCCTTTCAGTTGCTGGAAAGCGCCGGGGGTTTCCGTCGGCCGGCCCTTGCTCTTCAGAAGCGCGGGATAAAGGACGTCCTGGATCAGCGTCGACTTCCCGGAGCCCGACACGCCGGTGACGCAGACCAGGCGCTCGAGGGGGAAGCGCACGTCGAGGCGCTTCAGGTTGTGCTCGGCCGCGCCTTCGAGCGTCAGGAAGATCCGCGGCGGCGTCGCGCTTCCTGTCTGCAGCGCCTTTCGCCGGCCGGAAAGATAATCGCCCGTTACGCTGGCCTCGTGCTTCAGCTTGTCGGGGGGGCCGAAGAAGACGATCTCGCCGCCGCGCTCGCCGGGCCCGGGTCCCATGTCGAGGATCCGGTCGGCGGCGAACATGATCTGCGGGTCGTGCTCGACGACGACGAGCGTATTGCCCGCGTCGCGCAGCCGCTTCATCACGTCGATGACCCGTCCCATGTCGCGAGGATGCAGGCCGATCGACGGCTCGTCGAGGATGAACAGCGTGTTGACGAGCGAGGTGCCGAGCGCCGTGGTGAGGTTGATCCGCTGCACTTCGCCGCCGGAGAGCGTGCGCGACTGCCGATCGAGCGTCAGGTAACCGAGGCCCACGTCGCAGAGAAAGCGCAGCCGCGTGCGGATCTCGTCGAGCACCAGCTTGGCCGCTTGGTCCTCGCTCTTCAGGTCATCGAAGAAGGCGCGAACGGCGGAAAGGGGCATCAGCATCAGCTCGTGGATCGACCGGCCGTCGAGCTTCCAGAGCAGCGCGTCCGGCTTGAGCCGCGTGCCGCGGCACGCCTCGCACTCGGTATAGGCGCGGTACTTCGAGAGCAGCACGCGGATATGCATCTTGTACGCCTTGCTCTCCAGCCACTTGAAGAAGCGGCGCACGCCGTACCAGGTGCCGGGCCAGGACTTGCGCCAGCTCACCCATTCGGCCTCGCCCTCCAGCACCCAGCTTTTCTGCGAAGCGTTGAGCTCGCGGAACGGCGTATCGAGCGGAATGCGGCGCTTCTTCGCGTACTTCTCGAGATCCTCCTGGCATTCCTTGAAGCTCGGGCTCTGCCACGGCCGCACCGCTCCCTGGCGCAGCGTTTTCGACTCGTCGGGAACCACCAGGCCGAAATCGACGCCGATCATGCGGCCGAAGCCGCGGCAGGTCTCACAGGCGCCGATCGGCGAGTTGAAGGAGAACGCCGCCGGCGTCGGCTCGGTGTAGTGGATGTCGCAGTCGGCGCAATGCAGGTCGGCGGAGAAGCGCCGAGCGGACGAAGGCTGGCTATCGGCGGTTTCGGGATAGACGTTGACGCGCCCGCGGCCGACGCGAAGCGCCACATCGAGCGCATCCATCACCCGCGCTTTCTCGGTGCTGGAAAGCCGCACGCGGTCCTGCACGACCTCGATGCAGTCCCTCGACCTGGTGTGGAGGCGCGTATAGCCCTGCGCCTCGAGTAGTCCCAGCACTTCCTTTTCGCTGAAGTTCTTGGGCACGGGGACGGGGAAGGTGATGACGAGTCGCGGATCACCATCCTCCTGCCGCAATTTCTCGTAGATCGAGGCCGCGCTGTCGCGCACCACCGGCTTGCCGCAGTCGCGGCAGAAGAGCTTTGCGGCGCGCGCGTAGAGCAGCTTCAGATGGTCGTTCAGCTCGGTCATCGTGCCGACGGTCGAGCGCGAAGTGCGCACCGGATTCGTCTGGTCGATGGCGATCGCCGGCGGGATGCCCTCCACCGCATCGACCTGCGGCTTGTCCATCCGGTCGAGGAACTGTCGTGCGTAGGGGCTGAACGTCTCGACGTAGCGCCGCTGCCCCTCGGCGTACAGCGTATCGAAGACGAGCGAGGACTTCCCCGAGCCCGACACGCCGGTCACGACGAGGAGCTCCCCGGTCGGGATCGCGAGGCTGAGGTTCTTTAGGTTGTTCTGGCGGGCGCCGCGGATGACGATCGCGTCGCCGGGAAGATGTTCCTGCTTCACGTACCACGGATTTTACCGGGGATGAAGGGCCGCCACGCCGCCGCGGCGGCTCGCTACGCTTCTTCCGCGGAGCTCGTCAGACCCAGGTTGCGCATCAGCGCGCCGCAGTGGGCGCAGTGCACGCTGCCCGAGGCGTACAGGCGGAACTCGTCGGCGTCGCATCGCAGGCAGTAGTACTGCGCGCCCCAGTTCGCCGGTTGCGCGCGCAGCGGCGCCGCCTGACGTCGCCGCTTGCGGTAATCCGCGAGGCGAACGACGTTGTCCTGCGTGCTTTCCATCGCTGTCATTAAAGTTTTCGGGTACCGCGCGCGTCCATCGAAGCGTATAGTCCGGTCAGCGGTCAAAAACACCAAGGGGGAAGCAGCCCTGGCAGAGGGAGGAACCTTTCAACGGGTTCAAGGAGATACGTCCTATGTCACCTCAAGCCGACCTGTTCGACCTGTACCGCGCGGGCCTCAAGAACGCCGCAGACCTCATGAAAGCTTCGCTGGAGAGTGCCGAGCGGCTGCAAAGCCAGCAGCTCGTCGCCATCCGCCGCGCGCTCGAGCAGCAGTCGCAGTCGCTGGGCGAGCTCGGCGAAGCGAAGACGCTCGACCAGCTGCTCGCGCTGCAGACGCGCATGGCGGGCGCCCAGTTCGAGCGCGCCGTGACGCTGTGGGGCGACCTCTTCCAGGTCGCCACCCAGGAGGCGGGCAAGCTCGCGGTGAACGCCCAGGCAGCGGTGAAGAGCGCTACGGAACAGGGACGACCCGCCGCATAGCGGCGAGCATGCGCTGGTAGTGCGACCCCGGCCAGTAGA
>DASQYN010000520.1:0-5906 GCA_035639215.1 Burkholderiales bacterium | reverse complement strand
TCCACGTCGATCTATTTCATGCTCACCACCCGCGTGATCCCGGACATCGCGCTGGTGGTGCCCTTCTTCCTGTTCATCCGCGCCTTCGGCCTGCTCGATCACCTGGGCTCGCTCGTCCTCACCTACCTCGCCATCACGATGCCCTTCAGCGTGTTTATCCTGGTGAGCTACTTCGAGTCCCTGCCCGACGAGCTCGACAAGGCGGCGCGCGTCGACGGCTGCTCGCGCCTGCAGACGCTCGTGCGCGTCTACGTGCCGCTCGCGCTGCCGGCCCTCGTGGCGGTCGTGCTCTTCACGTTCCTCACGAGCTGGAACGAGTTCCTGCTCGCCCTGATGTTCACGCAAACGCCGGCCTCGCAGACCATGCCGATCGTCGTCGCCTCGTTCGCCTCGGACTTCACCATCAGCTTCGCCTTCATCAACGCCGCCGGCGTGCTCGCCATCGTGCCGCCGGTGCTGATGGCGGTGATCTTCGAGCGCTACATCGTCTCCGGCCTCACCGCCGGCGCGGTCAAAGGCTAGGGTCATGGCGAGGATCCGCTTCGAGTCGGCGGGCAAGCGCTATGCCAACGGCTTCGTCGCGCTCGAGAACCTGTCGCTCGATATCGCGGATCGCGAGTTCGTCGTGCTGCTCGGCCCTTCGGGCTGCGGCAAGTCGACGACGCTCAACCTCATCGCCGGGCTCGAGGACGTCACCGCCGGATCGCTGTGGTTCGACGACACGCTGATGAACGTGGTGCCGGCGCACAAGCGCGACGTCGCGATGGTATTCCAGAGCTACGCGCTCTATCCGCACAAGTCGGTCTACGAGAACATCGCCTTCGGCCTGCGCATGCGCGGCCATGCGCCGACGGAGATCGAGAACCGGGTGCGCGAGGCGGCGCGGGCGCTCGACATCGAGCCGCTGCTCGAGCGGCGGCCGCATCAGCTCTCGGGCGGCCAGCGCCAGCGGGTCGCGCTCGGCCGCGCGCTGGTGCGCCAGCCGCAGGCGTTCCTCATGGACGAGCCGCTCTCCAACCTGGACGCGGCCCTGCGCATCGCCATGCGCGCCGAGATCAAGAAGCTGCACCAGACGATGCGCACCACCTTCGTCTACGTGACGCACGATCAGGCCGAAGCGCTCACGCTCGCGGACCGCATCGTGGTGATGCGCGAGGGCGTGATCCAGCAGATCGGCACGCCGGAGGACATCTACGACCGGCCGAAGAACACCTTCGTCGCCTCATTTCTCGGCAGCCCGCCGATCAACTATCTGGAAGGCGCGCTGGCGGGGGAGGGCGGCGCCCTGCGCTTCCAGCGCGGCGCGCTGTCTCTGTCGCTGCCGCAGGCGCTTTCGCGCCGGCTGAACGGGCACGCAGGGCACCAAGTGCGGCTCGGCATCCGCGCCGAGGACGCCGATCCGAAAGGCACTGGGCAGGCGCTGCGGGGACGCGTCTCCTCGGTGCTGCCGGTCGGCTCCGATACCTTTCTCGGCGTCGACGTCGAGGGGGCGACGCTTTTCTTTCGCCTCGGCCGCGCCCTGCGCGCGCAGGAGGGCGAGAACGTCTCGCTCTCGCTCGACATGAATCACGCCCAGCTCTTCGACCCGTCATCAGGCGCGAGCCTGCTCTGGACATGAAGCCGGCGCCGTTCCGCTATCACCGGCCGCAGTCCCTCGCCGAAGCGCTCGCCCTGCTCAGCGGGCAGGCCGAGGCCAAGCTGATCGCCGGCGGCCAGAGCCTGGCGCCCATGATGAACATGCGCCTTGCGCAGCCGGCGGCGCTGATCGATCTGAACGGCGTGGCGGGTCTCGACGCGATCCGCGAAATGGAAGGCGCCATCGAAGTGGGCGCGCTCGCGCGCCACCACGCTGTCGCAACGTCCGCGCTAGTGCGGCGGCACTGCGCGCTGCTTGCCGAGGCCGCGGGCACGATCGGCCACTACGCGATCCGCAGCCGCGGTACGCTCGGCGGCTCCCTCGCGCATGCCGATCCGGCGGCCCAGCTGCCGCTCGTTGCGGCGACGCTCGGTGCGCAGATTGCGGTGGTTGGCAGGCGGGGCGAGCGGCGCGTCGCCGCTCGGGAGTTCTTCGTCTCGCTCATGACTACGGTGCTCGAGCCAGACGAGATCATCGTCGCCGTGCGCTTCCCCAAGGCGAGCCCGCGTGAGCGCCATGCCTACCTGCAGTTCAGCCGGCGGTCCGGCGACTTCGCCGTGGCGGCCGTCGCCTGCACGCTTCTCGACGCGAAGCTGACCCTCGGCCTGGGCGGCGTGGAGGACCGGCCGATCGTGCTCGACGGCTTTTCTCCGCGCGAGCGGCTGGAGGTCCTCGGCCGCCAGGCACGCGAGGCGGTCAATCCCGGCGAGAGCCCCCGTGTGCCGGCGATCTTCCGCAGCGAGCTGGTGGACGTCCTGGTCAGGCGAGCCGTCGCCCGATGCTTGAATTCGAACTGACGGTCAACGGCCGGCGCTACGCGGTGCGCGCCGAGCCGAGGAAGCTACTCTCCGACGTGCTGCGCGAAGACTGCCGGCTCACCGGCACGCACGTGGGCTGCGAGCACGGCGTATGCGGCGCCTGCACGGTGCTGGTCGACGGGCGGCCGTCGCGCGCCTGCCTGATCTACGCGGTGCAGATGCAAGGCCACGAGATCGGGACGATCGAGGCCGTAGCGCAGGACGGCAAGCTGAGCCCGCTGCAGCAGGCCCTTCACGAGGCGCACGGGCTGCAGTGCGGGTTCTGCACCGCCGGCATCGTCATGACCTTCGAGGCCTACCTGAAGGAGAACCCGCACCCGACCGAGGAGGAGGTGCGCGAGGTGCTTTCCGGCAACTTATGCCGCTGCACCGGGTATCACAACATCGTCCGCGCCATCCTCAAGGCCGCCGATGCCCAAGCCTAGGTTTCGCCATATCGGCGCGCCGCTCGCGCGCAGGGAGGATTTGCGCTTCCTCACCGGGCATGGACGCTACGTCGACGACATCGAGCTTCCCGGCGCGCTGCATGCCTGCTTCGTGCGCTCGCCGCACCCGCACGCCAGGATTCGCTCGATAAGAACGGACCTGGCCGAAGAATCGGCGGGCGTGTGGGCCGTCTTTACCGGCGAAGACCTGGCGCAGTGGACCACGCCGCTGCGGATGGCGCCGCCGATCGAAGGCTTGCTGCCGGTCGAGATGACGACGCTGCCGATCGACAAGGTGCGCTTCCATGGCGATCCCGTCGCGTGCGTGATCGCCGAGAGCCGTTATCTCGCCGAGGACGCGGCGGAGCGCGTCGAGGTCGACTATGAGCCGCTGCCGGCGCTCGCCGACCTCGCCCAAGCGCTTGCCGAAGGCGCGCCGAAGGTGGACGAGTCGCTGCCTTCCAACCTGGTTTCGATCCAGCGGTTCTCGACCGGAGACGTCGCCGCGCGCAAGCGCGAAGCGCACCGCGTCGTCGAGTCCCAGTTCCACCAGAACCGCATGACGCACCTGCCGATCGAGACGCGCGGCTGCATCGCCGGGTGGGACGAAGGGCGGGAGCATCTGACGCTGCACATCGGCAGCCAGGTGCCGCATCCGCTGCGCTCGCAGCTCGCTGCGCGCCTCAGGCTCTCCGAAACGCAGGTCACGGTCGTCTCGCCCGACGTCGGCGGCGGCTTCGGCCAGAAGATCGCGCTCTACCGAGAGGAGCTCACGGTGTGCGCAGCGAGCCGGCGGCTTTGCCGCCCCGTGCGCTGGCGCGAGGACCGGATGGAGAACCTGCTCGCCGCGAGCCATGCGCGCGAAGACAGCGTGCGCACCCGGGCCGCGGTGACGAAGGAAGGGCGCCTCCTCGGCCTCGAGCTGGAGATCCTCGAGGACTTCGGCGCCTACTGCTTCTACCCGGCGAACTACCTCGCGCGCGTCGTGGCGATGATCCTCACCGGGCCCTACAAGGTCCGCGACTACGCCTTCGAGGTGAAAGTCGCGCTGACCAACAAGTGCGGCAACGGCCCGATGCGCGCGCCGATGGCGATCACCAGCTGGGTGATCGAGGGCACGATGGACGCGATCGCGCGCGAGCTCGGGCTGGACCCGCTGGAGGTGCGCCGTCTCAACATGGTCGAGTCGCGCGAGCTGCCCTATGCCATGCCCACGGGCGAGGTCATCGCCGACATCACGCCGAGAGAGACGCTCGAAGCCGCCGCAAAGGCGATCGACTATCCGGGCTTCCGCGCGCGCCAGGCGGCGGCGCGCACCGCCGGCCGCCATCTCGGCCTGGGCCTGTGCTCGGTGGTGGAATCGACCACCTACGGCTCGAAGTTCTACAAGGCGGCGGGGATTCCCGGCTCGGGGCACGAGGCGGCCTGGGTGCGCATCGAGCCGAGCGGCGCGGTGAACGTTTCGGTGGGCCTGGGGGCCACCGGGCAAGGCTATGAGACGGCGTTCGCGCAGGTCGTCGCCGACGCGCTCGGCGTCGAGCCGGCGCAGGTACGCGTGCACATGGGCAACACCGACGTCGCCCCGTACGGCATGGGCAGCCGCGGCGCTCGCGGCGGCACCGCCGGCGGCACCGCGATCTTTCTCGCCGCGCGCGACGCCAACGAGAAAGCGCTCGCCATCGCCGCCAGAATGCTCGGCTTCGACTCGGCGGAGGGACTCACCCTGGTCGACGGCCGCGTCGAGCGCAACATTCTCGGCGAGCGCGTGCCGACGCAGATCACGCTCGCGCAGATCGCGCGCACCGCCTACCTCGACCCGACGGCGCTGCCCGCCGGCATGGCGCCCGGGCTGGACTTCTCGCGCACCTACGATCCGCCGCCGATGACCTACTCGAACGCGGCGCACGCCTGCGAAGTCGAACTCGACCCGGAGACCGGGCGGGTGCGCATCCTGCGCTACGTCGTTGCCGAGGACTGCGGCACGGTGCTCAACCCGGTGGTCGTCGAAGGCCAGCAGCACGGCGCCATCGCCATGGGGCTCTCCGGCGCGCTGCTCGAGCACATGCGCTACGACGAGAATGCGCAGAACATCACCGGCTCGCTCGCCGACTACCTCGTCGCCACTTCGGCCGATCTGCCGCGCTTCGAGGTGATCGCCATGCATACGCCGAGCGGCGGCAACCCGGTCGGGACCAAGGGCATGGCGGAGGGCGGCGTGATGGGCGCCGTCGGCGTCATCGCAGCGGCGGTGAACGACGCGCTTGCGCCCTTCGGCGTCGTCGCCGAGCGCCAGCCGCTCAGCCCGGAATACCTGCGATCGCTGCTGCGCGAGCGGCGCTGAATTATCATGGCGTCATGAGACGACTCGTCGTTGCGCTGCTCGCCGCCGGCTGCGTCCTGCCGGCAGCCGCGCAGCCGCGCTTCGGCACCGTGGAGGAGTCGCCGCGCCATGCGCCGCCGCCCGGCTCGCAGCCTACGCGACCCTTCGCCGCCACGCCCTATCGCAGCGCCGAGGACGAGCGCTGCGCGAACTTCCGGCGGCAACTGCGCACCGCCCGCCAGGTGGAGCGCGACGCGAGCACGACCACCGCGCGCGACCAAGCGGCGACGCACCGGGAGCAGATCTTCGAGCAGATGCAAAAGGCCGGCTGCTGAAATACCCGCTCCTCATCCGCAATGCGACCGTCGTCGACGGCACGCGGGCGCCGCGCTTCCAAGCGGACATCGCGGTCGCCGGCGGCCGCATCGCGGCGATCGGCCGCATCCCGGACAGGGGCGAGCTCGAGATCGACGCTTCGCGCAAGATCGCGGCGCCCGGCTTCATCGACGCGCACACGCACGACGACCGCCTGATGCTCTCCGCGCCGGACATGGCGGCGAAGGTGAGCCAGGGCGTCACCACCGTGGTCGCCGGCAACTGCGGCTTCACGATCGCGCCGACGCGTCCGGAGCACCACGACGTGATCGTCGGCACGCTCGAGAACGTCGAGGACATGGACGCCGCGACCCTCGCCGCGGGCATCCCGT
>DASQYN010000519.1:0-7078 GCA_035639215.1 Burkholderiales bacterium | reverse complement strand
ACCGGGCGATCTGGGGACAGTACAACGGCCTGCGCGAGCACGACACCAACCTGCTGCTCGACGCCGACGTCGTGAAGCGCAACGACGAGACGGGATTCTGGACCACGTTCCGCGGCCGCGACATGGGGCTCGAGACGCCGGAGCTCGGCCTGACGCTGCAGAAGCAGGGCGACTGGCGCTTCAACGCGGACTACACGGAGATCGTCCACCACGAGATCCACACGGTAAACACCGGCATGTTGAACGCTGGCTCGACGAATCCATCGGTCCGGGTGATCACGCCGGGGATCGGCGAAGACCTGAACTTCGAGATGAAGCGGCAGGTAATCGGCCTTTCGGGGGACAAGTGGTTCCGCCCGGGACTGCAGTTCGAGGTCGCGTTCCGCAACGAGGACAAGGATGGCACGCGGCTCTGGGGCCGCGGCTACGACTGCGCGAGCTACGTCTGCACCGGCACGCAGAGCAACACCAACACGCGCTGGGCGGTGCTGATGATTCCTGAGCCGGTGAACTTCAACACCAAGCAGATCGACGCAAAGGCGAACTTCAGCGGCGACCGCTACCTCGTAACGGCAGGCTATTACGGCTCTTTCTTCACCAACAGCAATGGCAACGTGATGCCGAACGTGCCGAACCAGCTTTACGGGCCGCTCGGGCCCGCTGGCGGGCTGCGCACGCTGAACCCCGCCGCTGCGGGTGGCACCAGCCTGCAGGGCGTGCTGCAGCTGCCGATGGCGCTCTATCCGGATAACCAGGCGCACCAGTTCTACGTGTCGGGAAACTACGCCTGGACGCAGAAGACGCGCTCGACGTTCAAGCTCGCCTATACGCACGCGACGCAGAGCGAGGACTACGCCGGCATGGGCTTTACCGGCGCACCGATCGTGAACCGACCGAACCTCGACGGCGTGCTCGACACGACGCTCGCGCAGTTCGGCATTACGAGCCGGCCGACCGCGCGGACCAACCTCCTCGGCAACATCCGCTACGAGCGCCGGGACGACAAGACGGCAGTCGACCTGTACAACGTCGAGAACACGGTCCGCTGGGACAACAGCCGTATCTCGAACAAGAAGATCAATGCCAAGGTGGAGGGCGGCTACCTTTTCCAGAACAACGTGCGCGGCACGGTCGGCGTCGACTGGGACCGCATCGAGCGCGAGCTACCTGGGCTGGATGTCAACGTCGCCGGCCTCTCAGGCCTGCGCGGACGCACCGACGAGACCACGCTGAAGGCGGAGCTGCGCAAGAGCGTCTCGGAAACGCTCACCGGCTCGGTGGGAGCGTTCTACGCCAAACGCGGCGGCTCCGACTGGTATGCCGTGGCGAACAATTCGCCAAATGCGGGCTTGGTGCAAGGCGGCCTGTACTCTTTCGACCAGATCTACAACCGCACGGCGACCTTCCCGTTCAATCTCTCCGACCGGACGCGTGAAGGCCTGAAGGCGACCGCGGACTGGCTGCCCACCGAGCGGCTGTCGCTCCAGTTCGTCGGCCAGGCCGCGCATGACGGCTACAATCCGCCGACCCAGAATGGGTTGCGGCAGGGAAGCTATCGGCTGCTTTCCCTCGACGCGGCCTACGCGATCACCGATACGTGGAAGTTCACGGCCTACGGCTCGTTGTCGGACCAGACGATGAACGAGGCCGACCGGGCCGCGTACGTCGCCGACATCAAGAACCGCAACATCGCTTACGGCCTCAATCTGGTCGGCCGTCCGACGGGCGTGCTGGAAGTCGGCGGTGGCGTTACACGGACGCAAGACATCACCGATTACAACTTCACCCCGGATGTCCAGACGACTGC
Organism: Burkholderiales bacterium; assembly: GCA_035639215.1. Taxonomy (GTDB): domain Bacteria; phylum Pseudomonadota; class Gammaproteobacteria; order Burkholderiales; family SG8-39; genus SCGC-AG-212-J23. Next base: position 5,271 of record DASQYN010000519.1, on the reverse strand, counting down.
CAGCAACGTGCAGCAGAACGCGGTCGGTCTGCCGGACGTGAAATTCAGCGACATCCGCTACGGCGTATGGACGAGGTACGCGTTCAGCAAGCAGGCGGATGTGCGCTTCGACGTCTCGCGCATCAGCATCCGGCTCGAGGAATGGGCCTGGGGCTACAACGGCGTACCGTGGGTGTACTCGGACGGCACGACGGTCTCGCTGCAGCCGCATCAGCAGATCACCTTCGCGACCGCCCGCTTCACCTACAGGTTCTAGCACATTTGACCTTGGTCAAATCGCCCGGGCTGGCGCCCTAGAAAATCCTCCCATGAGGGAGGGCTTGTTGATGAAGAGCAACGACGTCGCGGTCCCGGTCCCGGGCTACCTCGAGCAGGTTTACTGGTGGGCTTACGTGCGCCCGGGAGCGGTGAGGCTCTTCGAGCGCCAGTGGCTGGTCAACCTCATCCTGTGGGGAAACTTCAACCGGCTGCGCGACGCGGCGCTCGATGCCCTCGGCGCGCGGCTGGACGGCCGCACGCTGCAGATCGCCTGCGTCTACGGCGATCTCACCGAGCGGCTGAGAAGGCGGCTCACGACCGGCGGCAGCCTCGACGTGGTCGACGTGCTGCAGGTGCAGCTCGACAACCTGGGACGCAAGCTCCCAGGGGATCCGCGCGTCGGGCTGCTGCAGGGCGACAGCTCGGCGCTCGACATCGCCTCCGCAACCTACGACCGCGCGCTGCTATTCTTCCTGCTGCACGAGCAGCCCGAGGACGTGCGCCGCCGCACGCTCGCGGAGGCGCTGCGCATCCTCAAGCCGGGCGGGCGCCTCGTCATCGTCGACTATCACCGGCCGCGGCGCAGCCACCCGCTCTACCTGCCGATGGTGGCGATCCTGAAGACCCTCGAGCCCTTCGCCATGGATCTCTGGCGGCATGACATCGCTGAATGGCTGCCGGCGGGTGTCGCGCTGGAGAAAACGACGTCCTTCGGCGGGCTCTATCAGCGCCTCACGCTCCGCAAGCCCGGTTGACGCACGTCAAGGGAGCGCCCGGCGAGCGGGCTAGCCTCGTACGCACTCAGCCACCAGAGGGAGACTCCCCATGAAGGTCCTTGCATTCACCGCGATGACGGTGCTCGCGCTCGCGCTCGGCACGGCGCACGCGCAGCCGCCCATCGTGCTCAAGTTCAGCCACGTCGTCGCCGAGAACACGCCCAAGGGCAAGGGCGCGCTGAAGTTCAAGGAGCTCGCCGAGTCGCGCACCAAAGGCGCCGTCAAGGTCGAGGTCTATCCGAACAGCCAGCTGTTCAAGGACGGCGAAGAAATGCAGATGCTGCAGCTCGGCAACGTGCAGATGCTCGCGCCGTCGGTGTCGAAGTTCGGCCCGCTCGGCGTGCGCGAGTACGAGGTGTTCGACCTGCCGTACATCTTCGACAGCTACGACGACCTGCACGCCGTGACCGGCGGCAAGGTCGGCCGCGACCTTTTCACCAAGCTCGAGTCGAAGGGCATCATCGGGCTCGCCTACTGGGACAACGGCTTCAAGGTGATGAGCGCCAACAAGCCGCTGCGCACCCCGGCCGACTTCCGCGGCCTGAAGATGCGCATCCAATCCTCCAAGGTGCTCGACGCGCAGATGCGCGCGCTCGGCGCGACGCCGCAGGTCATGGCGTTCTCCGAGGTCTACCAAGCGCTGCAGACCGGCGTCGTGGACGGCACGGAGAACCCGCCGTCCAACCTGTACACGCAGAAGATGAACGAGGTGCAGAAGTACGTGACGCTCTCCAACCACGGCGTAGTCGAGTACGCGGTCATCGTCAACAAGAAGTTCTGGGACGGCCTGCCCGCCAATATCCGCTCCACGCTGGAAGGCGCGATGAAGGACGCGACGCAGTACGCGAACGACATCGCCAAGCAGGAGAACGACGACGCGCTCGCCAAGGTCAAGGCGACCGGCAAGACGCAGGTCCTCGAGCTCTCGGCCGACGAGAAGAAGGCGTGGAAGAAAGCGCTGCTGCAGGTGCACCGCGCGAGCGAGGCGACCATCGGCAAGGGGCTGATCCAGGAGATCTACAAAGAGACCGGCTTCGACCCCGCGAAGCTCTGAGCCGTCGATGAAGGCGCTCGACCATCTCGAGGAGTGGTTGATCGCCTTTCTCATGGGGGCGGCGACGGTGGTGATTTTCGTCGCCGTCGTGCACCGCTATGCGTCCGGCATTCCGTGGCCCGCGTTCCAGGACTGGCTGCTCACCATCAACCTCTCCTGGGCGCAGGAGCTGTGCATCTACCTGTTCATCTGGATGGCGAAGTTCGGCGCCGCCTACGGCGTTCGCACCGGCATCCACGTCGGCGTCGACGTGCTGATCAACCGCCTGCCGGACAAGCCGCGCGCCGGCTTCGTGCTCTTCGGCCTCGCCTGCGGCGCGCTCTTCACCGGCATCGTCGGCACGCTCGGCGCGAAGTTCGTCTGGGAGATCGCGCACACCGACCAGGTGTCGCCCGACCTCGAGCTGCCGATGTGGCTCGTCTTCCTCGCCATCCCGCTCGGCTCGTACCTGATGTGCTTCCGCTTCCTGCAGGTGGCCGCCTCGTTCTGGAAGACCGGCAAGCTGCCGCACCATGATGTCTCGCACGTCGAGGGCCTGGAGTCGGCGTGACGGCGACCATCATCTTCGTGCTGCTCTTCGGCCTGATGCTCACCGGCATGCCGGTGTCGATCTCGCTCGGCCTGACGGTGCTCGCCTTCCTCTTCGCCATGACGCAGGTGCCGATCGAGTCGGTGGCGCTCAAGCTCTTCACCGGCATCGAGCGCTTCGAGATCATGGCCATCCCGTTCTTCATCCTCGCCGGCAACTTCCTCACGCACGGCGGCGTGGCGCGGCGCATGATCAACTTCGCGACCAGCATCGTCGGCCACTGGCACGGCGGGCTCGGCCTCGCCGGCGTGATGGCGTGTGCGCTCTTCGCGGCAGTCTCGGGCTCGAGCCCGGCCACCGTCGTGGCGATCGGCTCGATCGTGCTGCCGGCGATGGTGAAGGCCGGCTTCCCGAAGCGCTTCGGCGCCGGCGTCATCACCACCTCCGGCGCCCTGGGCATCCTCATTCCGCCCTCCATCGTCATGGTGATGTACTCGGTCGCCACCAACACCTCGGTCGGCACCCTGTTCATGGCCGGGGTGGTGCCGGGACTCATGCTCGCCTTCATGCTCGGCGCGCTCACGTGGTACCGCGCGCGCAAGAACCATTACCCGCGCATGCCGCTCGCCGCCGGGCGCACCGGCGCGCAGGCGACGATTGCGAGCCTCGCCGGCCTCTGCGCGAGCCTCTTCTTCATCGCCGCGCCGATCGTCGCCCTGTGGCTGCTGACGCGGCAGCTCTTCGCCTCGGGCGGCGGCATCCTGCTGGTGCTCGCCGGCATCGGCTGGCTGCTCGCGGCGCGCCGTCTTACTGCCAGCGCCTTCGTGCTGCGCTGGATGTTCACGCTCGGCTTCGCGGTCACGCCGCCCGTCGTGGCGTACGGGCTGATCGGCCTGTTCGCGCCATCGCTCGGCTTGTCGCTGCTCGCCGTGCTGTCGGCCGCATGGCTGGCGGCGCTCGTGCCGCTCGCCAAGCGGGCCGATCTGGTGCGCCACGGCGCGCTCGAGGCGCGGCACGAGGCGCTCGCCGTCTGGAAGAGCTTCTGGGAGAGCGTCTGGGGGCTGCTGCTCGTCATAGTCGTGCTTGGCGGCATCTACAGCGGCGTGTTCACGCCGACCGAGGCGGCGGCGATGAGCGCGGTGTACGCCTTCTTCGTCGCGGTTTTCGTCTACCGCGACATGAGCCTGAAGCAGCTGCCGAAGGTGCTGCTCGACTCGGCCAACATGAGTGCGATGCTCCTCTACATCATCACCAACGCAGTGCTCTTCTCGTACCTCCTCACCTCGGAGCAGATCCCGCAGGCGATGGCGGACTGGATGATCGCCCAAGGCCTCGGCGCGGTGGGCTTCCTCCTTATGGTGAACGTGCTCCTGCTTCTCGCGGGCAACGTGATGGAGCCTTCGTCGATCGTCCTCATCACCGCGCCGATCCTCTTCCCGGTCGCCTCGCGGCTCGGCATCAACCCGATCCATTTCGGCATCCTGATCACCGTCAACATGGAGGTCGGGATGTGCCATCCGCCAGTGGGGCTCAACCTGTACGTCGCGAGCGGCATCACGAAGATGGGCATCACCGAGCTCACCATCGCCGTGTGGCCCTGGCTGCTGACGATGCTGGTTTTCCTCGGCGTCGTCACCTACGTGCCGCAGGTCTCGCTCTGGCTGCCGCGCGTGCTCGGCATGATGGGCGGGTGAGGGCGCGGTTTCTGGAACAATACGCGGGTGCTGGAGGCGAGGGACCTCGAATGCGAGCGGGGCGGGCGCAAGCTGTTCGGCGGCCTGTCACTGTCGGCCGGGCCGGGCGAGCTGCTGCGCATCGCCGGGCCGAACGGCAGCGGCAAGACCAGCCTGCTGCGCATCCTGTGCGGCCTGCTCACGCCCAGCCGGGGCGAGGTGCGCTGGAAGGGTCAGCTGATCGCCGAGCTCAACGAAGAGTTTTCCAGGGAACTGGTTTACCTGGGCCACGCGCCCGCGGTGAAGGACGACCTGACGCCCGCCGAGAACCTGCAGATCGCCTGCCGGCTCGCCGGCTTTTCGCCGACGAAAGAATCATTGGCAAAGGCGCTCGCCGCCCTCTCGGTGCCCGATCGCCCGGTGCGCAAGCTTTCGCAGGGGCAGCGGCGTCGCTCGGCGCTCGCCCGGCTCGTCCTCTCGGCGGCCGTGCCGCTGTGGCTCCTCGACGAGCCGTTCGCCGCGCTGGACACTTCGGCCGCCGCCCTGCTCGAGGGCCTGCTGACGCAGCACGTGGCGCGGGGCGGCGCAGTGGTTTATACGACGCACCAGGCGACCGGCATGGACGCCGCAGCACGGGTGATCGAGCTCTGATCCTCGCCACCTTAAGAACGATCCTCTGGCGCGATCTCCTGCTCGCCCTGCGCCGGCGCAGCGACGTCGCGACCGCGCTGCTTTTCTTCGTCATCGTGGCGAGCCTCTTTCCGCTCGGCATCGGCGCCGAGCCCGAGCGGCTGCGCTCGATCGCACCGGGCGTCATCTGGGTGGCGGCGCTGCTCTCGTCGATGCTGTCGCTCGCGCGGCTTTTCGCCGCCGACTACGCCGACGGCACGCTCGAGCAGATGCTGCTCGGCGCGGCGCCGCTCGGCGTTGTGGTCGCCGCGAAAAGCCTCGCCCACTGGCTGGTCTCCGGCCTGCCGCTCG
>DASQYN010000518.1:0-5000 GCA_035639215.1 Burkholderiales bacterium | reverse complement strand
CTCGACTTGCATGTGTAAGGCATGCCGCCAGCGTTCAATCTGAGCCAGGATCAAACTCTTCAATTAATTTGATGCCTGTGCCGGATGGTTGGTCCGGCGAATTACTAATGCTTCACTCAAAGTAAACGAGGTTTACTTCTCGTGAGCACTTGATGCTTGGAGCCGCTCGGCAAACGAAGCACTGCCTTGCGGTTGCGCCTAAGCTCAAGCGCCCACACCTATCGGCTGCGAATTTTTAAAGAGCGACGCGCTTTCGCGCGCTTGCTGCAAGTTGGTTGCGGGGAGAGGATTTGAACCTCTGACCTTCGGGTTATGAGCCCGACGAGCTGCCAGACTGCTCCACCCCGCGCCCGAAGAGACGAAGATTATAGCGAGCTGCCGGACGAGGTGTCAACGATCGACGATAGAAAAGTCGACTCGAGCACCACAAGCGGCGCGCTTGTCCTGCGCCGGCTTGGTCAGACTCGCAGTGAGCGGCGGAGTTCCAGCGCCTAATCCACCTTCGCGCCGCTGATCCGGATGACGTTCGACCACTTGTCCGCCTCGGCCTTTATCCAGCGAGCGAAATCGGCGGGCGAGCCGGCGACCACGTCGAATCCCTGCTTCCCAAGAAGCTCCCGCACGTCCGAAGCCTGCATGCCGTGCATCGTCTCCGTGCTCAGTATCTCCATGACGTGCGCAGGCGTACCCGCCGGAGCGGCGAGCCCAATCCAGGCGAGCGATTCGAGCTGCGGATAGCCTAGCTCCGCCACACTCGGTACGTCGGGCGCGAGGGCGCTGCGCTTGAGTGCGGTGACTGCGAGACCGGTCATCTTGCCGGCCTTCACGTGCTGCAGCACGCCGGGGATGATGGCGAACATCGTGTCGATATTGCCCGCCAGCATGTCGGTCACGGCAGGCGGAAAACCCTTGTAGGGGACATGGACGAGCGATACGCCGGCGGCGCTCTTTAGGAGCTCCATTGTGAGATGCGAGGCGCTTCCCGCGCCGACCGAGCCATAGGACAGCTTGCCGGGATTGTGGCGCGCGTAGTCGAGGAACTCCTGGAAGCTGTGCACGCCGAGCTTGGGATGCACGACCAGCATCTGCGGCGCGGTGGCGAGCAGCGAGATCGGCTGCAGATCCTTGTCCGGATCGAACGGCATGCTCGCGTAGAGGAACTTATTGATGGAGAACACGCCGTTCGTGCTGACGAGGAGCGTGTACCCGTCAGCAGGCGCCTTGGCCACGGCGTCGGCGCCGACGTTGCCGCCCGCGCCCGCCCGGTTCTCCACCACGAATGGCTGTCCCAGCGCCGCCTGCAGGCGGTTCGCGAGCGCCCGACCGACGATGTCCGGCGTCGAGCCCGGCGGAAAGGTGACGATCACCCTGACCGGTTTGCCGGGATATTGTTGCGCCAGCGCACACGATGCGGCGAGCGCAAGGGCAAGAGCAAGAATGCGCTTCACAATTTCTCCGTTTCTCCGCCGCGCGGCTGCCAGATGAGCAGGCGCCGCTCGGCGAACGTCACGCCCCCGTCGAGCAGGAGCGCAAAGGCCGTCAACACGAGAATGCCGGCGAAGACCGCGTTGATGTCGAAGGTTCCCTCCGCCTGCAGTATGAGGTAGCCGACGCCACGCGACGAGCCAAGGTACTCGCCGACCACTGCTCCGACGAACGCGAGCCCGACCGAGTTGTGCAGGCTCGCGAACACCCAGCTCATCGCGCTCGGGAGGTAGACGTGCCGCAGCAACTGCCGCTCGCTAGCGCCGAGGATGCGAGCGTTCGCAAGCACCGTGAAGCTCACCTCACGCACGCCCTGATAGACGTTGAAGAACACGATGAAGAACACGAGCGTGACGCCGAGCGCCACCTTGGAGCCGATGTCGAGGCCGAACCACACGGCGAAGATAGGCGCGAGAATGACCCGCGGCATGGCGTTCAGCGCCTTGATGTAGGGATCGAGCAGCGCGGACGCCGTCGGGGCGAGCGCGAGCCACAACCCCATGGCGAGGCCGAGCGCCGTGCCGACAACGAAGGCGAGCAGCGTCTCGACGAGCGTCACCCAGAGATGGCCGTAGATCATGCCGGAAGCGAACCATTCCCAGGTGCGCGCGAAGACCTTCTGCGGCTCGCCGAAGAAGAAGGCCGCCTTGTGCGGATCGTCGAAGTAGAACGGCGGAAGCAACGTCGGACTGGTGCCTACGTACCAGACGGAGAGCACCGCCCCAAGCAGCGCGAGCTGCCAGAAGCGCAACCGCGCCTTACTGGAGCTGCTGGCGGGCATAGCTCTTCAGCACCTCCTCCTTCATCGCGTGCCAGATCATGCCGTGCAGCTGGATGAACCTCGGCGTGAGGCGGATTTCCGCGACGTCGCGAGGGCGCGGCAGGTCGATGATGAATTCGCCGATCGGGTGCGAGCCGGGTCCCGCCGCGAGCACGACGACGCGATCGGAAAGCGAGATTGCCTCTTCGAGGTCGTGGGTGATGAACACCACGGACTTGCGGTCCGCCGACCACAGCTCCAGAAGCTGGTTTTCCATCAACTGCCGCGTCTGGATGTCGAGCGCCGAGAACGGCTCGTCCATGAGCACGATCTGCGGATCGAGGATCAGCGTTTGCGCGAGGGCCACCCGTTTGCGCATGCCGCCGGAGAGCTGGTGCGGGTAGCGAGCGCCGAAGCCCGCGAGTCCAACGCGCTGTAGCCACGACTCCCCGCGCTGTCGCGCCTCCTCCTTGGCGACGCCCCGGAACTCGAGCCCCGCCACCACGTTCGCGAGCGCCGTGCGCCAGGGCATCAAGGCCTCGCTCTGAAAGAGATAGCCCGCCTTGCGGTTCAGCCCGCGCAGTGGCTCGCCGAATACTTGCACGTCGCCGCCGGAAGGCGCCAGCAGCCCGACGGCGACGTTGAGCAGCGTGGACTTGCCGCACCCCGTGGGCCCGACCAGCGACACGAACTCGCCGGGTGCGACGCGCAGTGTCATGTCCCGCACGGCCGTGTATCGACTCCCGTCCGGCGAGACGAAGGTGACGGTGACGTCGTCGAGCGCAAGCGCCGCCGTCGTCATGGCCTCAGCGCTTCTTGTCGATCTTGGCGTGCGCCTTCTTCACGAAATCGTTGGTGTAGGTCTGGGCGAGGTGGATCGCCTCCGGCTTGATCGCGGGATTGAACGACGCGAGGGCCTTCAGGGTGGTCTTCGCGCCCGCCTCGGGGAAATAGCCGTCCTTCGAATACGCGGTGCGCACGTTGTTGAAGGCAAAGAGGTACATCGCCTTGTCGCCGAGCAGGTACTCCTCGGGCACGGCGGCGAGGATCTGCTGCGGCGTCGCTTCCTGCATCCACGCCAGCGCACGGACGGTCGCATTGGTCAGGGCCTGCACCGTGTTGGGGTTCTTCTTGATGAAATCGACCGGCGCGTAGAGGCTCGCCGCCGGCATCGGGCCGCCGAAGATCTTGGCCGTGCCCTCGGGCGTGCGCGTCTCGGCGATGACCTTCACCTTGCCCGCCTTCTCCAGGATAGTGACGGCAGGATCAGTTTGCGAGATGACGTCGACGCGACCCTGGTCGACCGCCGCGACGACGGTCGCGCCCGCGCCGATGCCGATCACCGAGAAATCCGCGGGCTTGAGCCCGCCCTGCGCAGCGAGGTAGTTGATGACCATGTTGGTGCTCGAGCCGGGCGCACTGATGCCGACCTTCAAACCGCGCAAGTCCTTCGGCGACTTGTATTGGCCGGCGAGCTTGCTGGCGATCGCGACGGTGATCTGCGGTGCCGAGCCCGTGAGGACGAACGCCTGGAAGTTCTGCCGGCGCGCCTGCATGTTGATCGTGTGCTCGTAGGCGCCGGCCACCACGTCGGCGCTGCCGCCGACCACGGCCTCAAGCGAGCGCGTGCCACCCGGGAAGTCGCTGATGCGCACGTTGAGCCCCTCGTCCTTGAAGTAGCCGAGGCGCTCGGTGATGGTAAGCGGCAGATAGTAGAGCGCGGTCTTGCCGCCGACCGCGATGTGGACGTCCCGCTTCTCGAGTTGCGCATGTGCGCTCGCCGCCGCGGCGACGACGAGCGAGGCGAACAGGCCCTTGACCAGCGTCTTCATCGAAACCCTCCTGTGCGGCGGAATTTACTCGATTTCGCGCCGCTCCAGCAGGGCCTGCGAGACCGTGCCGGCGTCGACGTACTCGAGCTCCCCGCCTACCGGCACGCCGCGGGCGATCCGGGTGACGCGAAGCCCGCGCGGGCGCAGCATTTCGGCGATGTAGTGCGCCGTCGCCTCGCCTTCGTTGGTGAAGTTGGTGGCGAGGATCACTTCGTGCACCTCGCCGTCGGCGGCGCGGGCCTGCAACCGGTCGAGGCCGATGTCGCGCGGCCCGACGCCGTCGAGCGGCGACAGGCGCCCCATCAGCACGAAGTACATTCCCGAATAGGCGTAGGTCTGCTCCACCGTGGCGAGGTCGGCCGGCGTCTCGACCACACAGAGCAGCGATGCATCGCGCCGCGCCGAACGGCAAAGCGCGCACACCTCGTCTTCGGTGAAGTTGTTGCACTTCACGCAGCGGTGCACGGTGTCGAGCGCGCCCGCGAGCGCCTGCGCGAGCTCGGCGGCGCCCGGGCGGTCGTACTGCAGGAGATGGTAGGCCATGCGCTGTGCCGAGCGCGGGCCGACGCCTGGCAGCACGCGCAGCGCCTCGACCAGCCGCTCCAGACCCTTTGCCGACGGTACCGGTTTGATCAAAGCGGCGGACGGCTCAAAACGGCAGCTTGAACCCCGGCGGCAGGCCGAGGCCGGCGGTCATGCCGCTCATCTTCTCGGCGATGGTGCTCTCGACCTTGCGCGCCGCGTCGTTGAATGCGGCGACGATCAGATCCTCGAGCATCTCTCGGTCATCGCCGACGAGCGACGGATCAATGCCGACGCGCTTCACCTCGTACTTGCAGGTCATCTGCACCTTCACCATGCCGGCGCCCGACTGGCCCTCCACCTCCAACGTCGTCAGGCTTTCCTGCATGCGGCGCATGTTG
>DASQYN010000517.1:0-8673 GCA_035639215.1 Burkholderiales bacterium | reverse complement strand
GGCCTCTTCGCGCGCCAGTACGGCACCCCCAACTACGCGGCGCACGGCGGCTTCTGCTCGGTGAACATGGCCGCCGGCATGATCTACACGATCGGCGGCTCTTTCTGGGAGTTCGGCGGCCCGGACCTCGAGCGCGCCCGGCTGTTCGTGATGCTCGGCACCGCCGAGGACCATCATTCCAACCCGCTGAAGATCGCCATCTCCAGGTTCAAGCGCGACGGCGGGCGCTTCATCTCCATCAACCCGGTACGCACCGGCTATTCGGCGATCGCCGACGAGTGGGTGCCGATCCGCCCGGGAACCGACGGCGCGCTGCTGCTCGCGCTCGCCAACGAGATCCTCGTACAGGGCCTCTACGACCGGGAGTTCGTCGCGCGCTACACGAACGGCGGGCAGCTCGTCGTCAATGATCCCGCTTCCTCGCGGCACGGCCTGATGGCGCTCGACGAAGGCGCCGATCCGGTAAATCCGCTCTATCCTCAGAACCAGCTGTGGTGGAACCGCCACTCCAACCGCGCGGTACTCACGCATACGCCGGAGGCGGACCCGAAGCTCTTCGGCGACTTCACGCTCACCGACGGCACGCGGGTGCGGCCGGCTTTCCAGCTGCTCGCCGATCGGCTGCGGCCGCACACCCCGGAATGGGCCGAGCCGATCACCGGAATTCCCGCCGCCACCATCCGGCGCCTCGCGCACGAGATGGGCATCACCGCGCGCGACGAGAAGATCGAGCTGCCGATCGCCTGGACCGACTGCTGGGGCAACGAGCACCGCACGGTGACCGGCAACCCGGTGGCGTTCCACGCGATGCGCGGCCTCGCCGCGCATTCGAACGGCTTTCACACCGTGCGCACGCTCGCCATCCTGATGAGCCTGCTCGGCACCATCGACCGGCCGGGCGGCTTCCGCCACAAGGCGCCGTTCCCGCGCGCCATTCCGCCCTCGGCGAAGACGCCGACCGGGCCGGAAGGCGTGCAGCCCGGAAAGCCGCTCGCCGGCCTCGCGCTCGGCTGGCCGGGCTCGCCGGAGGATTTGTTTGTTGATCCGCACGGGGAACCCGTGCGGATCGACAAGGCGTTCTCCTGGGAGTACCCGCTCTCGGTGCACGGCCTGATGCACAACGTCATCACCAACGCCTGGCGCGGCGATCCCTATCCGATCGACACGCTGATGATCTTCATGGCGAACATGGCGTGGAACTCGAGCATGAACACGGTCGAGGTGCGGCGCATGCTGAACGACAAGGGCGCCGATGGGCAGTACAAGATCCCGTTCCTCGTCGTGTGCGACGCGTTCCAGTCGGAGATGACCGCATTCGCCGACCTGGTGCTTCCCGACACCACCTATCTCGAGCGCCACGACGCCATGTCGATCCTCGACCGGCCGATCTCGGAATTCGACGGGCCGGTCGACTCGGTGCGCATCCCGGTCGTGCCGCCGAAGGGCGAGTGCAAGCCTTTCCAGGAAGTGCTGATCGAGCTGGCGAGCCGGCTGAGGCTTCCCGCCTTCACCCATCCCGATGGATCGCGGAAGTACCAGAGTTACCCCGACTTCATCGTCCGCCACGAGACCGAGCCCGGCTCGGGAATCGGCTTTCTTGCCGGCTGGCGCGGCGCGAACGGCGAGAAATCGCTGCGCGGCGAGCCCAATCCCGACCAGTGGAAGAAGTACGCCGAGAACAACTGCGTCTTCAAGTACCCCCTTCCGCCGTCCTACCAGTACATGCGCAACTGGAACCGCGGCTACCTCGAGTGGGCGCAGCGCGTGCGCATGCGCCGATGGGGCGAGCCGATCCTCGTGCACCTCTATTCCGAGGTGCTGCAGCGCTTCCGCCTCGCCGCGCAGGGCAAATGGCCGGGGCGGCGGCCGCCCGAGCGCCATGCGAAGCGGGTGGAGAAGTATTTCGATCCGCTGCCCTTCTATTTCTCTCCGCTCGAGCATCAATCTACCGACCTGGAGCGCTACCCGCTGAGTGCCATTACCCAGCGCCCCATGGCGATGTACCACTCCTGGGATTCGCAGAACGCCTGGCTGCGCCAGATCCACGCGCACAACTATCTCTTCATCAATCCGCGGACGGCCAAGGCCGAGGGGATAGAGGACGAAGCGTGGCTTTGGGTCGAATCGCAATGGGGCCGCGTGCGCTGTATGGGGCGGCACAGTGAGGCCGTCGAGCCCGGCACGGTCTGGACCTGGAACGCGATCGGCAAGCAGCCGGGCGCGTGGGCGCTCGACCCGGCCGCGAACGAGGCGCGCAAAGGCTTCCTCCTCAACCACCTGATCTCGGATGAGCTGCCTGAGGGCGATGCCAGCGTCTCCAATTCCGATCCGATCACCGGCCAAGCCGGCTGGTACGACGTGCGGGTGCGCATCTACCCGGCGAATGAGAGCGGCGTCTGGCCTCAATTTCCCCGCCTGGAAAGGCTGCCGGCATGAAAAAGCAGCTTGCGCTGGTGATCGACTTGAACGTCTGCGTCGGCTGCCATGCCTGCGTGACGAGCTGCAAGGAATGGAACACGCAAGGCGCTGCCGGCCCGCTTACTGATCAGAACCCGTACGGCACCGACCCGACCGGCACCTTCTTCAACCGCGTGCAAACTTTCGAGGTGGGCGAGTTTCCGAAGACCGAGACGGTGCATTTCCCGAAGTCCTGCCTCCACTGTGAGGACCCGCCCTGCGTGCCGGTCTGTCCGACCGGCGCGAGCTACAAGCGCGCAGAGGACGGCATCGTGCTCGTCGACTACGACAAGTGCATCGGCTGCAAGTACTGCTCGTGGGCCTGCCCGTACCGCGCGCGCGAGCTCGACGAGCAGCAGAAGGTGATGAAGAAGTGCACCCTGTGCGTCGACCGCAACTACGATGCAAGCCTTCCCGAAGCGCAGAGGAAGCCGGCCTGCGTCCTGGCGTGCCCGACGAGCGCGCGCCTGTTCGGTGACATCCACGATCCGGAATCGGAGGCCTCGCGTGCCATCCGCGAGCACGGCGGCTACGCGCTGATGCCCGAGTGGGGCACGCAGCCCGCGAACCACTACCTGCCGCGCCGCAAGACCGGGAAGCGCATCCATCCGGACGAGCTCGAGCGCCAGGACAACCCGCTCAAGGTCGACGGCAAGCTGCCGCGCCCGGCGACGAGCGAGCCTTCGCTCGACGACGTGACCAGCTGGTAGGCATGCGCCCGGCCGCATCGGTGCTGCTTCTCACCACGCTGATCGGCATGGCGCAGGGGCTTTTCCTGGCGCTGCTCTTTCCGGCGCCCGCCGTGCTGCTGCTCTTCTTTCCGGCGTCGCAGGTCATGCTCCCCGTAGCGCTGGCGCTGCAGTACGCGGGGCTGCTCGCCGAGCGCTGGTATTTCTTCGCCGAAGCGAACCACCCGCAGAATTTGTACTATCAGGCGATCGGATGATCGAGCTCTGGCACGCGACGCACTCCACCTGCTCGCAGAAAGTGCGCCTGTGCCTCGCCGAGAAGCGCCTGCCCTGGAAGAGCCACTTCGTCGACCTGCGCCGCTTCCAGCACCTCGAGCCGGCGTTCCTCGCGCTCAACCCGGCGGCGATGGTGCCGGTGCTGAAAGACGGCGCCCAGGTGATCCGCGAGTCGCTCGTGATCAACGAATACCTCGACGACGCGCATCCCGAGCCGGCGCTGCGCCCGGCGAGCGCGCTCGGCCGCGCGCGCATGCGCGAGTGGACGCTCTACGTCGCGGAGGAGCCGACCGGGGCGGTAAAAGTGCCGTCGTTCCAGAAGAACATCCGGCCGGAGCTCGCCGGCAAAGTCTCGGACGCCGAGATCGAGGCGATCGCGGCGAAGATGCCGAACCGCGAGACGGCGGCGCGCTGGGTGAAGGCAGTGCGGCGGGGATTCTCGCCGGCGGAGATCGACGCGTCGATGCGCCGGCTTGCCGCGACGCTCGAGCGCATGGAGGAATCACTGGAAAAGACGCCTTGGCTCGCCGGCGAGACGTATTCCCTCGCCGACGTCGACATGGCGCCCTTCGTGCACCGCACCGCGGCGCTCGATCCGGCGCTGGTCCGTGCACGGCCCGGCGTGGCGGACTGGTATGCTCGAATGCAGGCGCGCGAGGCTTTTCAAGCGGCCATGAACTGGCGTCCGGGAGGAACATCGTGAAAAGAACCGTTTTCGCCGCGCTGGTGCTCGCGGCCGTCGCGCTGCCTGCCGCGGCGCAGACGACCGGCAAGCAGCCGGTGCTCGTTTCGATCAAGCGCATGTCGCTCGACACCGCGCTCAAGGCGGCGCGCGCCGCGCTCGAGGCCTGCCGCAAGCAGGGCGTGCAGGTCGCGGTCACGGTGATCGACCGCGGCGGCGACGCGCAGGTCGTCCTGCGCGACGTGCTCGCGCCCGACCTGACGCTGAAGGTGAGCCAGGGCAAGGCGTATGCGGCGATGTCCTTCGTCACGCCGACTTCGCAGCTCGAAGCGCGCTTCACGACGCCCTTCGGCCCGCCCTCGGTCGGCGGCGTGGTGATCGCCGCGGGCGGCGTACCGATCCAGGCGGGCGGCGAGCTGGTCGGCGCGATCGGCGTGAGCGGCGCGCCCTCCGGACAGACCGACGAGCGCTGCGCACGCGCCGGCTTCGAGGCGATTACCGAGGACCTGGAGCTCGGCGGCTGACGAGCCGCTCGGCCGCCTCGCGGAACGTATCGAACACCCCGTCGCAGTCGAGCGTGCGCACGTCCCGGCCCTCGCTGTAGCCGTAGGAAACGAGCAGCACGCCGCAGCCGGCGGCGCGGGCGCCTTCCGCGTCGTTCGCCGAATCGCCGATCACGACGCTCTCGCCCGGGCTCGCCTCGAGGATCCGGCAGGCGTGAAGGAAGGGCGCCGGGTCGGGCTTGCGCCGGCCGGCCTGGTCGGGCGTCACCACCGCGTCGAGCAGCGGTGCGAGCGCCGATCTCTGCAGCAGGGGAAGCGTAAAGGCCGACGCCTTGTTGGTGACGCAGGCGAGGCGGAGCTTCGCGGCGCGCAGGCGCCCGAGCGCCTCGCGCACGCCGGGAAAAGGCTCGCTAGCGGTGCCGTTCAGCCGCGCGTAGTGACGGCCGAAGCTCGCGAGCGCCGGCTCGAGCCGCGCAGGCGTGAGGGCGATGCCCGAGGCCTGCAGGCAGCGCGCGACGAGCCTGGCAATGCCGCTGCCGATGAAGCCGCGTACCGTGTCCGCGGGCAGCGGCGCCAGGCCCTGATCGGCAAGCATCGCGTTCGCGGCGGCTGCGATATCCGGAGCGGTGTCGAGCAGCGTGCCGTCGAGATCGAGAAGGACGGCTCTCACCATCCGCCTAGTATGCGGCTTTAATAGCCGGCGCTCCTTTCTCGAGCGCCTGCCGGCGCCGCTCCATCAGGCGCCAGATCATCGGCGTGAAGATGAGCTGCATCGCGAGGTCCATCTTGCCGCCGGGGCAGACGATGGTGTTCGGCCGCGACATGAACGATTCGCGCAGCATGGACAGCAGGTACGGGAAGTCGATGCCGCGCGGATTGGCGAAGCGGATCACGAGCATCGACTCGTCGGGCGTCGGCACGTGGCGCGCGATGAAGGGATTCGAGGTGTCGACCACCGGCACGCGCTGGAAGTTGATGTGCGTGCGCGCGAACTGCGGCACGATGTAGTGCACGTAGTCCGGCATGCGCCGCAGGATCGTGTCGGTCACCGCCTCGGTCGAGTAGCCGCGCGAGGCCTTGTCGCGGTGCAGCTTCTGGATCCATTCGAGGTTCATCACCGGCACCACGCCGATGAGGAGATCGACGTGCTGCGCGAGGTTGACCTTCTCGGTCACCACCGCGCCATGCAGCCCCTCGTAGAAGAGGACGTCGGTATCGCGCGGCAGGTCGCTCCAGGCGGTGAAGGTGCCGGGCTTCTGGCCGAAGGGCGTCGCCTCGGCTTCATCATGCAGATATTTTCTCGTTCGCCCGCGGCCGGTCTCCCCGTAGGAGCGAAAGAGCGACTCCAGCTCCTCGAACAGGTTGTTCTCCGGCCCGAAGTGGCTGAAGTGCAGGTTGCCGCGCGCGGTCTCGCCGGCCATCTTCTCGCGCATCTCGGCGCGATCGTAGCGGTGGAATGCGTCGCCCTCGACGAACGCCGCCTTCACGCCCTCGCGACGGAAGATCTGCTCGAAGGTCTTCGATACCGACGTAGTGCCGGCGCCGGAAGAGCCGGTGATGGCGATGACGGGATGGCGCGCGGACATATGAGGGGTTCGCGCTAGGCTTGCAGTCCGGCACGGAACAGCCCCCGCGCGCCGAAGAGCGGCGCGTCGTATTCGCGCTTGTTGAACTCGCGGTGATAGTGCTCGAGGCGCTCGACCTCGCTCTGCGAGCCGAAGATCAGCCCGACCCGCTCGTGCAGCGCGCGCGGCTCCAGGTCGAGCACACGTCCGATCCCGGTGCTCGCGCGCCCGCCTGCCTGCTCGATCACCATGGCGATCGGGTTCGCCTCGTAGAGCAGGCGCAGCCGGCCGTTGCGCGTCGCGTCGCGCGCGTCGCGCGGGTAGAGGAACACGCCGCCGCGCATCAGGATGCGGTGCGCCTCGGCGACGAGCGAGGCGATCCAGCGCATGTTGAAGTCGCGCCCGCGCGGCCCGGTCTTGCCGGCCAGGCATTCGTCCACGTAGCGCTTCACCGCGGGCTCCCAGAAGCGGGCGTTCGAGGTGTTGATCGCGAACTCGCTCGTCTCCTCGGGGATGCGCAGGTCCGGGTGGGTGAGGATGAACTCGCCGATCTCGCGGTCGAGCGTGAACCCGTGCGTGCCGCGACCGAGCGTCAGGACGAGCATGGTGGTCGGCCCGTAGATCGCGTAGCCCGCGCAAACCTGCTGCGCGCCCGGCTGGAGGAATTCCTGGTCGGACACACGAAGCACCGAAAAGATCGAGCCCACCGGCGCGTTCGCCTCGATGTTGGAGGAGCCGTCGAGCGGGTCGTAGGCGAGGAGATAGCTGCCCTTGGGATAGTGCGGCGGAATCGGGTAGGGCGCCTCTCCTTCTTCCGAGAGCATCGCCGCGAGCGTGCCGCCCCATTCGTTGGTGCGACGGAAGATCTCGTCGGCGCGCACGTCGAGCGCCATCTGCGCTTCGCCCTGGCTGTTCCGCGAGCCGGCCTCGCCGCGCATGCCGGCGAGCGCGCCTTTGCCGACGAGATAGGAGATCTTCTTGCAGGCGAGGCGCACGTCGTTGACGAGCGCGGTGAACCCGCCCGTCGCCAGCGGGCTCTTGCGCTGCTCGGCAATGAGATACTCGGTGAGGGTCGCCTCCATGTCAGGCGGCCGCCCGGCGGGCGGCGTGGTGCAGGCGCCGCACGTCCTCCAGACCGATCGCCTCGAGGTCGGGGCGCAGCAGGTCGGCGCCGGCGAAGTCCTGCGCCATCGTCCAGCGCGACGGCGTGACGATCGTCGCCAGGCCGGCGGCGCGGGCGGCGCGCAGGCCGTTCGCCGAGTCCTCGAGCGCGACGCAGGCGGTCGCGGATTTGCGCAGCAGCGAGAGCGCGCGCAGGTAGATGTCGGGCGCAGGCTTTTTCCGCGGCACTTCGTCGGCGCAGACGAGGAGCGCGATCTCGCCCTTGAAGTGGTTGTCCAGCACGGCGCGCGCGTTGGCCGTGGCGGAGGTGGTGACGACGGCTACCTGCAGGCCCTGCTCGTGCGCTTCGCCGACCAGGCGCTTCACGCCCGGGCGCAACGGCGGCCGCCAGTTGCGCAGCAGGTCGAGATAGATCTCGGACTTGACGAAGTGAATCACCGGGACGAGGGCGTGCAGGCGCGCTTTTTCCGCGGGCGCAACCTCCAGCGAGTCGACATAGCGGCGCAGGCGCTCGACGCCGCTCGACACTTCGAGCAGCTCCGAGTAGCGCAGCGGGCCCCAGTCCCACCACAGGTCGAGCTTGATGAACGCGGCATTGAACGCCTGGCGATGCACCTCCTCGGTGTCCGCCATCGTGCCGTCGAGGTCGAAGATCAGCGCTTCCAGCGTCATGGCGTGCTCCCCTGGTTTGCGAATACCCGGCTCGCCCGGATGTCTTCCGGCGCTATCGTGACCAGCGCCTCCAGGCTGATTTCTCTCGCTTCGTTTTCGAAAATCCGGCTCGCGTGCCTGAGCCTCGCCCGGTCGAGCGCGTTGCGGATCGAGCGGGCGTTGGCGAAGTTCGGCTGCGCCTTGCGGCGCGCGATGTACTCGTGCAGCGCGGCCACCGCCTCGCTGCTCAGCCGGTACTGCATGCGCTCGAGCATGCGCTCGGCGATGGCGAAGAGCTCCTCTTCGCTGTAGTCGGGGAAGTCGATGTGATGCGCGATGCGCGAGGCCATGCCCGGGTTCGAGGCGAAGAACCGGGTCATCCTGTCCTGGTAGCCGGCGAGGATCACCACCAGGTCGTCGCGCTGGTTCTCCATCACCTGCAGCAGGATCTCGATCGCCTCCTGGCCGTAGTCGCGCTCATTCTCGGGGCGGTAGAGGTAGTAGGCCTCGTCGATGAAGAGCACGCCGCCCATCGCGCGCTTGAGCACCTCGCGCGTCTTCGGCGCCGTATGGCCGATGTATTGGCCGACCAGGTCGTCGCGCGTGACGGCGACGAGGTGCCCTTTGCGCAGGTAGCCGAGGCCATGCAGGATCGACGCCATGCGCATCGCCACGGTGGTCTTGCCCGTGCCCGGGTTGCCGGTGAAGCTCATGTGCAGCGGCGGCGG
>DASQYN010000516.1:0-11358 GCA_035639215.1 Burkholderiales bacterium | reverse complement strand
CGGCACGAAGCTGGTGCTCAACATCTACCGCGGCTGGGTGAGCGAGAGCGCGGTGCGGCACCTGCGGCGCGCGGCGCTCGATGCCTCCAGCCCGCGCGGCTCCGAAGGGGTCGAGCTATCCATGGTGCTGTCCGAGGTGGAGCCGATCGGCGGCTTCGTCGGCGCGGCCGTGTCGGAGCCGCTCCTGCAGGGCGGCATCCTCATCGCCGTGTTCGGCTATCTCGTCTACCTGGATCCCTGGCTCGCGGCGCTTTCGTTCCTCGTCTTCGCGCCGCAGGTCGTCTTCGTGCCACTGCTGCAGGCGGCGATCAACCGCCGCGTCGAGCGGCGGGTGCTGACGATGCGCGAGGTGAGCGACGGCATCGTGCGCGAGGTCCAGGCCGCGGAATTCCACCATCCGCGCATCGACCGCGTGTTCTCACTGCACATGGGCATGTTCAAGCTCAAGTACACGATGAACTTCCTCATGAACCTGTCGCACCATGTCGGCGTCGCCGCCGCGCTGGCGCTCGGCGGCTGGTACGTGCTCCACGGGCAGATCGAGCTCGGCACGGTCGTCGCCTTCATCTCCGGGATCGACAAACTGAACGATCCGTGGGGCGACGTGGTCAACTGGTTCAGGGACATGACCGTCAACCGCGTCAAGTACCGCCTGCTCGCCGCGGCGCTGCGCGCGCCGGCGCACGAGCAGATGCCGCTCGTGCTTGGACGCGCCGCGTGAGCGAGCGCATGATCGCGACGCGCGGCCTTACGCGCTGCTACGGCGAGACGCGCGCGGTCGACTCGCTGACGCTCGAGATCCTGGCGGGCGAGATATTCGGCGTGGTCGGCCGCAACGGCGCCGGCAAGAGCACGCTCGTGAAGATGCTGACGACGCTGCTGCCGCCCACGAGCGGCAGCGCCGCCATCGCCGGCTTCGACCTCGTGGCAGACGCCGCGCGCGTACGCCGGCTGATCGGCTACGTGCCGCAGGCGCTGTCGGCCGACGGCGAGCTGACCGGCTACGAGAACCTGCTCGTTTTCGCGAAGCTCTACGACCTCCCGCGCGCCGAGCGGAGCCGGCGCATCGCCGACGCGCTGCGGTTCATGGACCTCGAGGACGCCGCCGGCCGCCTGGTGCGCGGCTATTCCGGCGGCATGATCCGCCGCCTGGAGATCGCCCAGTCGACGCTGCACCGGCCGCGCGTGCTTTTCCTGGACGAGCCGACGGTCGGGCTCGATCCGCTCGCGCGCCGCGCGGTGTGGGAGCACGTCCGGCGGCTGAACGATTCACTCGGCACCACCGTGGTGCTGACCACGCACTACATGGACGAGGCGGAGGAGCTGTGCGCCCGCCTTGCCATTCTCGAGAACGGCCGCCTGTCCGCCCTGGGTTCGCCCCGGGAGCTCAAGGCGCGCGTCGGCCCGTCGGCGACGCTCGACGACGCTTTCGCGCATTTCACCGGCGGGCGCATCGAGCACGAAGGGCGCTACGGCGACACGGCGCTCGCGCGACAAACCGCCGGCCGGCTGGGTTAGCGCCATGAGCGGATTTCCATTCTTCGCCAAGACGGCAGCGATCGCCGACCTCGAGCTGCGCAAGCTGCGCCACGATCCCACCGAGCTCGTGACGCGCGCGCTGCAGCCCGCGCTTTGGCTGCTGGTCTTCGGGCAGGTGATCAGCCGCGGCCATCTCGTGGATACCGGCGGCCTGCCTTACCTGCACTTCCTCGTGCCGGGGATCCTTGCCCAGAGCGTGCTCTTCATCGCCATCTTCAACGGCATCTCGATCATCTGGGAGCGCGATCTGGGCATCGTGCACAAGTTTCTTGCCAGCCCCACCCCGCGCGCCGCGCTGGTGCTCGGCAAGGCGCTCGGCGGCGGCGCCCGCGCGCTCGTGCAGGCGGTAGTGATCGTTCTGCTCGCGCTTGCGCTCGGCGTGCAGGTGCGCTCGGACCCGGCCGCCGTTGCCGGGACGCTGCTCCTCATCGTGCTAGGCGCGGCGGTGTTCTCGACCTTCTCGCTGATCATCGCCTGCCTGGTGAAGACGCGCGAGCGCTTCATGGGGATCGGCCAGGTGCTGACCATGCCGCTTTTCTTCGCCAGCAACGCGATCTATCCGACCTCCATGATGCCCCGCTGGCTGCAGTTTCTCTCGCACCTCAATCCGCTCACCTACCAGGTAGACGGGCTGCGCGCGCTGCTGCTCGCCGGCGCGCCGCCGGCGCCGGTCGGCCTCGGCACCGACTTCGCGGTCCTCGGACTGGCGCTCGGCGTCCTCGTCGTCATCAGCGCACGGCTCTACCCGCGCATCGTGCAATGAGGGAAGGCTCGCCGCTCCTCGAAAGGCTGCATCTGCGCGGCTGGCGCCTCGGCGCGGCGATCGGCGCGCTGCTGCTGCTCGCCTTCGGCGTGGCGCGCTTCGCCTTCGGCCCGAGCGTGGAGGTGTTCAAGGTGGTGCGCCGCGACGTGGTGCAGACGGTGGTGGCGAGCGGGCGGGTCGAGACGCCTTACCGGGTGGACATCGGCTCGCAGGTGGTCGGCACGGTGGCGCAGGTGCCGGTGGAGAAGGGCGACCGGGTGAAGGCGGGACAGACGCTGATCGTGCTCGAGGCGAGCGAAGCGCAGGCGCTGGTCAAGCAGGCGGAGCTCGCGGTGACGCAGGCCGAGGCGCGGCTGCGCCAGCTGCGCGAGCTGCAGCTGCCGGTCGCCAACCAGTCGCTGCGCCAGGCGCAGGCCAACCTCGAGAACGCGCAAGTGACCTACGAGCGCAACAAGCGGCTCTACGAGAGCGGCTTCATCGGCAGATCGGTGCTCGACGAGTCGCAGCGCGCGCTCGACGTGGCGCACACCCAGGTGGATACCGCGCGCAAGCAGGTGGAGACGGCGCGGCCGGCCGGCAGCGACACCGCGATGGCGAACGCGGCGCTTGCGCAGGCGCAGGCCAGCCTGCAGGCGGCGCGCGCGCGGCTCGCCTATGCGACGATCACCGCGCCGCGCGACGGCACGCTGATCGCCCGCGACGTCGAGCGCGGCGACGTGGTGCAGCCGGGCAAGGCGCTGATGGTGCTCTCGCCGGAAGGCGAGACGCAGCTCGTCCTGCAGATCGACGAGCGCAACCTCGGGCGCCTCAAGGTCGGCCAGCCGGCGCTCGCCTCGGCCGATGCCTACCCGAACGAGCGGTTCAAGGCCGAGGTGGTGTACATCAATCCCGGCGTCGACGCGCAGCGCGGCACCGTCGAAGTGAAGCTGCGGGTGCCGGATCCGCCGGCCTACCTGCGCCAGGACATGACGGTGTCGGTCGACATCGAGGTCGAGCGCCACGCCGGCGCGCTGGCGCTGCGCACCGAGGGCGTGCGCGAGCTCGGGAGCGCCTCGCCCTGGGTGCTGAAGGTGAACGGCGGCTTCGCGCACCGCCAGAACGTCACCCTCGGGCTGCGCGGCGAGGGCTGGACCGAGATCCGCGCCGGGCTGAGCGAAGGCGACCTGGTCGTGCCGGCGGACAACACGGAGGTCAAGCCCGGCCGCCGGGTGCGAACGGCCATCCATGAATAGCTGGCTGCCCTTCGAGTGGATTGCCGCCTCGCGCTTCCTGCGCGAAGGGCGGCTGCAGACGGTCGCCATCCTGCTCGGCATCGGCATCGGCGTCGGCGTCATCATCTTCATGTCGGCGGCGCTCGCCGGGCAGCAGGAGAACATCGTGCGGCGCGTGCTCTCGGCGCAGGCGCACATCGTTCTCATCCCGGCGCAGGAGATCGCACGGCCACTGCGCGGCGGCCAGCCGGGGGTCGCGGAAGCCGCGATCATCCAGAAGCCGCTGCAGCGGGTGCGCTCGATCGACCAGTGGCAGAGAGTCATCCAGGAGGTCGACGCGCTCCCCGAGATAAAAGCCGTCTCGCCGATGGCCGCCGGCGCGGCGATCGCCCAGCGCGGCGAAGCCGCCCGCTCGGTGACGATGCAGGGCGTGGACGCGGAGCGCTACTTCCGCATCGTGCCGCTGCCCGAGAAGATCGTCTCCGGCCAGGCGCGCCTCGGCGCCGAGGACATCGTCATCGGCGTCGACCTCGCGAGCGACCTCGGCGTGCGGGTCGGCGACAAGATGCGGCTCTCGGTGGGCTCGGGGCAAGCGGCGACGCTTACCGTCACCGGCCTCGTGGATCTCGGCAACAAGGGCGCCAACCAGCGCATCACCTACGTGGCGCTGCATACCGCGCAGGCGCTCCTCGGCCTGATCGGCGGCGTTTCGAGCGTCGACCTTACCGTGCAGAACATCTACGCCGCGGAGGACATCGCGCAGCGCATCCAGGCGCTGACCGGCGTCGAGGCCGACAGCTGGATCCGCACCAACGCGCAGCTCTATCTCGCGATCAACGCGCAGGTGATCGCCAACACGACGATCCGCTTCTTCGTCGGGCTGGCGATCGCCTTCGGCATCGCCGCGGTGCTCATCGTCTCGGTGGTGCAGAAGTCGAAGGAGATCGGCATCCTGCGCGCCATGGGCGGCTCGCGCGGGCAGATCCTGCGCGTCTTCCTGCTGCAGGGCGCGGTGCTCGGGCTGCTCGGCTCGCTCGTCGGCTCGGCGCTCGGCGGCGTCGCCATCGTGCTCTGGAGCGTGCTGGTCCGCAATCCGGATGGCACACCGCTCTTTCCGATTCCCCTCGATCCCAAGCTCTTCCTCGCCTCCGCGCTGCTCGCCACGCTGTCGGGGCTGATTGCCGCCTTCGTCCCCGCGCTGCGGGGCGCGCGGCTGGATCCTGTCGTTGCGATTCGTGGTTAAGGGGGCGATCCGTGGCTGAGCCGGTCCTCCAGCTCGTGCAGGTACGAAAATCCTACGGCGTCGGCACGCCGGTCGAGACCGAGGTGCTGCACGGCATCGACCTCGCGCTCGAGCCCGGCGAGTTCTGCGCGCTGATGGGCCCGTCG
The DNA here is from genome assembly GCA_035639215.1 of Burkholderiales bacterium. Lineage (GTDB taxonomy): Bacteria > Pseudomonadota > Gammaproteobacteria > Burkholderiales > SG8-39 > SCGC-AG-212-J23. The sequence continues at coordinate 6,456 of DASQYN010000516.1, read as the reverse complement.
GGATCGGGCAAGAGCACGCTGCTCAACATCATCGGCTTGCTCGATCGGCCCACCGGCGGGGAGCTGCGCATCGGCGGCCGGGTGACGGCCGGCCTCGACGACCAAGCGCTCACCCAGCTGCGCGGCCACACCATCGGCTTCGTCTTCCAGTACCACCATCTCATCCCGGCGTTCACCGCGCTGGAGAACGTGATGATGCCGATGCTGCTCGAGCGCGGCCGCCCGGATGCGCCGATGCGCGAACGCGGCGAGGCCCTGCTCGCGAGCGTCGGCCTCACGCCGTGGCGCAACAACCTCGCCTCGAACATGTCCGGCGGCCAGCAGCAGCGCGTCGCCGTCGCGCGCGCGCTCGCCATGAAGCCGGCGCTGCTGCTCGCCGACGAGCCGACGGGCAACCTCGACACCGTCTCGGCGCAAGGCGTGTTCGACCTGATGCGCGAGGTCAACCGCAGCGAGCGCACGGCGGTCCTCATCGTCACCCACAACCGCGACCTCGCAAAGCAGTGCAGCCGCATCGTCGAGATCGTCGACGGGCGCATCACCACCGATCGCCGGCTCTGATTCGGGGACGGAGCCCGAACTCCATGTTGTTCTCCGAACCGGCATGGGCGCCGCATGTTCTCGAACAGGCCAAACTTTGCAGAAGCGGTCTCTCGAAGGAGATGGCGTCCTCGTTGTCTGACCCCGTTCGTACCGTTATCCCGAGTGGGAGTTCGGGCTCCGTCCCCGAACTGGGTTACGCTTGCAGATCTCTTGATAGGGGTCAAGACGCCTCTTTGCGTGCGCGCTAGCGTAACGGCATGGACGCACCGAGCGTGCAAGTGCTGCTGGATGTTGATCGGGAATACCGCGAGAAGGCGAAGGCCGGAGCGCTGCGCCTGATCGCGCCGCGCCGCATGAATCCGGAAGGCAAGGCCTGGCTGCCGGTGCTGCACACGCGCTACGGTCCGTGGCACTTCACGGCGCTTTTCTCCAACACCGAGCGCGCGCACGAGCTGCATCGCGTCTACGACTGGGTGGTGGTCTACTTCTCGGACGCCGACGGCGAGGAAGGCCAGTTCACCGTGGTCACCGAGCGGCGCGGCACGCTCACCGGCCGGCGCGTGGTGCGCGGCCGCGAGCCCGAATGCGCCCGCTACTACCGGTCCGTCCCGGCTGAGGCCGCCTCAGAGCCTCTTCACCACGCGCACTAGCGTCGGCTCGAGCGGCATCGCCTCGACCTCGAAGCCCAGCTCGCGGACGAAATCGAGCATGTCGCGGTTTTCGGCGAGCACCAAGCCTTCCAGCGTCTCGAAGCCGCGCGCCTGCGCGGCCTGCATGAGGCCGTCGATGAGCAGCTGCGCGATGCCGGTGTGATGCCAGTCGTCGGCGACGACGATGCCGAGCTCGCAGCTGCGCGTCCCGGGGTTGGCGACGTAGCGCGCTTCGCCGACGATGCGTCCGTCCGCCTCGCAGACGAACGCCATGTGGCGGTCGTAGTCGATATGGGTGTAGAAGCGCATCAGCTCGTCCGTGATCGCCGCCGTGAACCGCTGGAAGCGCAGACGCCTCGTTTGCGGCGAAAGGGCGGCGAAGAATTCGCGCTCGGCCGCTTCATCTTCGGGGCGCACCGGGCGGATCAACACCGTCCTCCCGTCGGCGAGCCGACGCGAGGCAGCGAGGTGCGCCGGATACACTGCGTGTTTCGTCTCCATGAGGCCATTCTCGTCGCTGCCGGAGCGGCGGAGTTGACCGCGGTCATACACCATGGAAAAGGGTCCTGACCCCTTTTCGCCGGGACTGAGCTCCGGCGAAGCGGCTGCGCGCCTCGCGGCCGAGGGGCGCAATACGCTGCCGAGCGCGGCGCAGAAGACGACGCTCGGCATCGCGCTCGGCGTCGCGCGCGAGCCCATGTTCCTGCTCCTGATCGCCGCGGCGGCGATCTACGTCATCCTCGGCGACATCGCCGAGGCGCTCGTCCTCGTCGCTTCGGTCCTCGTCATGATCGGCATTACCGTGGTGCAGGAGCGCAAGGCCGAGCGCGCGCTCGAGGCGCTGCGCGACCTGTCCAGCCCGCGTGCGCTCGTCGTGCGCGACGGCGAGCGCCGCCGCATCTCCGGCGCGGAGGTGGTGCGCGGCGACCTTCTGCTGCTCGCCGAAGGCGACCGCGTGCCGGCCGACGCGCTGCTCGGCGCGACGAACGAGCTGCTGATCGACGAGTCGCTGCTCACCGGCGAGTCGCTGCCGGTCGAGAAGCGCGCCGGCGAGCGCGTCTTCTCCGGCACGCTGGTGGTGAAGGGGCAGGGACGCGCCGAAGTTTTCGCCACCGGCGTCAAGACCGAGCTCGGCAAGATCGGCGTGTCGCTCGCCACGCTGGAGACCGAGAAGACCTCGCTCGAGCGGGAAACGGCGCGCATCGTGAAGCTGGCGGCGAGCTACGCCATCGTCCTGTGCCTCGCTCTCGCGCTCCTCTACGTTCTCCTGCGCAACGGCTGGCTGGAAGGCATCCTCGCCGGTGTCACGCTGGCGATGGCACTGCTGCCCGAGGAGTTTCCGGTGGTGCTCACGGTGTTCCTCGCGCTCGGCGCCTGGCGCATTTCGCGCCACGGCGTGCTCACGCGCCGCATGCCGGCGATCGAGATGCTCGGCGCGGCGACCGTGCTCTGCGTCGACAAGACCGGCACGCTCACCGAGAACCGGATGAGCGTCGTCGACACGCCGCAGGCGGTCGTCGACGCCGCGTCGCTCGCCTGCGAGCTCGAGCCTTTCGATCCCATGGACAGCGCGATCGTCGCCGCGGCGAGCGAAGCGGCGCGCGGGCGGCGGGCGGAATGGCGGCTCGAGCGCGACTATCCGCTCAGCGAGGACTTTCTCGCCGTGTGCCATGCCTGGCGCGCGAGCTCCGGCGAGCTGCAGATTGCCGTGAAGGGCGCCCCCGAGACGGTGCTGCGCCTCTGCGGGCGCACGGAACTGCTCGCTGCGGTGCAGCGAGCGGCGGCGCGGGGCTTGCGGCTGCTCGGAGTGGCAGAGGCTTCGACGAAAGGCCTGCCTCTGGAGGATCCCGCCGGATATTCGTATCGCTGGGCGGGCTTCGTCGCGCTCGCCGACCCGCTGCGCGCCTCGGTGCCGGGCGCCGTGGCGCTGTGCCGGCGCGCCGGCATCCGCGTCGTGATGATCACCGGCGACTTCCCGGGCACGGCGCTCGAGATCGCGCGCCAGGCTGGCCTCGACCATGGCGCCGTCCTGACCGGGAAGGAGATCGAGGCCCTGGACGATGGCGCGCTCGCCCGGGCGGTGGAGGAAGTGAGCGTCTTCGCGCGCGTCGTGCCGCAGCAGAAGCTGCGCCTTGTCTCGGCCTACAAGGCCGCCGGCGAGGTGGTGGCGATGACCGGCGACGGCGTGAACGACGCGCCGGCGCTCAAGGCGGCCCACATCGGCGTGGCGATGGGACGGCGCGGCACCGACGTCGCGCGCGAGGCGGCCGCGCTGGTGCTGCTCGAGGACGACTTCGCCTCGATCGTGCAGACCGTGCGCCTGGGCCGGCGAATCTACGACAACATCCGCAACGCCATGCGCTACATCGTCTCGGTGCACGTGCCGACCGCGGGCATGGCGTTCCTGCCGCTCCTCTTCGGCTGGCCGCTGCTTTTCTTTCCCGTGCACATCGTGTTCCTCGAGTTCGTGATCGACCCCGCCTGCTCGATCGCCTTCGAGGCCGAGCACACCGACAAGGAAGTGATGCACCGCCCGCCGCGGCCGCCCGGCGCGCATCTCTTCGACCTGTCGATGCTCGGCGGCAGCCTGGCGCTCGGCGCCTCGCTCCTGGTCGCCGTGATCGCCGTCTATGCCTGGGCGGTGCACGCCGGAAGGGGCGAGGCGGAGACGCGCGCGCTCGGCTTCGCGACGATCGTCTTCGGCAATCTGGCGCTGATCCTCGCCTATCGATCGCAGCGGCGCACCATGCTCAGCACGCTGATGGCGCCCAACGCGGCGTTCTGGGCGATCGTCGGCGGCACCGTGGCGGCGCTTCTCGCCACGATTTACGTGCCGCCCGTCGCCGACATCTTCCGCTTCGCGCCGCTCGGCGGCGCCGACCTGGCGCTCGCGGCGGCCGCGGGCGTGCTCGGCGTCATCTGGTACGACCTCTTCAAGCTCGCCGGCCGTCGTCGCGCAGCGACGGCGATTTGATCCCGGTCAAAGGGCAGGGTGGGGCGAGTCTCTAGCATGGGGTTGTCCCCATTTCCCCGCTTGAAAGGAGCCGCCGTGGACAACATCAGCACCGACAAGATCATGAAAGACATGCGCGCCGTCATCGTCGACGCGGAGGACCTCCTGAAGGCCACCGCGTCGCAGACCGGCGAGCGCGTCGAGAAGGCGCGCGCCCGCGCCGAGGAATCGCTGCGCGTGGCGCGCGAGCGCATCAAGGAAGCGGGCGTGGATATCGAGGAGCAGATCCGCAACAACCCGTGGGCGACGGCGGGCATCGCCGCGGGCGTCGGCCTGCTGCTCGGCCTGCTCATCGGCCGCCGCTAGGGGCCCGGCCGTGCGCGGACTGCTCGGCGGCCTGACGAACCTGGTGCAAGACCGCCTCGCGCTGCTCGGCACCGAGCTGCGCGAGGAAGCGGTTCGCGCGCGATGGATGGTGGTCTACTCGCTCTCGGCCATCCTGCTCGGCGCGCTCGGGCTCGCCTTCGCCGGCCTCACGCTGGTCATCATGGTCAGCGAGCCCTACCGGCACTACGCCGCGCTCGGCGTGTCGCTGGTCTTCGCCGGCGGCGCGGCCTATGCGGGGTGGCGCGCGCGCTGCTCGATCACGGAGCGCCCGGGACCGTTCAGCGGGAGCCTTGCCGAGCTGGAGCGCGACCGCGAGGCGCTGATGCGGCGTGCGGCGGATGAGCGCAAATCGGTCGCGGAGACCGGTCGCCAGCTGCTGAGCGTGGTATCGATCGGCCTCATGGCCTACGACATCGCGCGGCGGCTGCGCCGCTGAAAAGGGGTCAGGACCCTTTTCCGTGAGCTACGCGTTGCCCGGAAAAGGGTCCTGACCCCTTTTCAGGATCCGCGGATCGCGCTTCGCCAGGTCCGCAAGCCGTGCGGCCGCGGCGGCGAGCGCCTTGCGCCGCGCCGTTTCCTCGTCGGGCGCCACCTCGTTGAGCACGATCTGGTGCTGCGGCAGCAGCAGCTCGACATGCGCCTCGGCTTCGCCCGAGGGCAGGGTTTCGATCGCCAGCCGGCAGGCGCTCAGCGCGGGAAAGCGGGCGACCAGCTCGGCGGCTTCCGGCGCTACGGGGGGACGCATCCCGCGAAGATAAACCAGGGCGCCGCTACTTGCGCGGCGCGAGGATGCGCGAAAGGCCCTCGGCATCGAGAATTCGCACGTGCTTCTGCTCGACCGCGATCAGCCCGTCCTTCTGGAACTGGGAGAACAGCCGGCTCACCGTCTCGAGCTTGAGCCCGAGGTAGCTGCCGATCTCCTCGCGCGTCATGCGCAGGTGGAACTCGGAAGGCGAGAAGCCGCGCTTCAGGAAGCGCTTCGACAGGTTGGTGAGGAACGCGGCGAGGCGCTCCTCCGCGCGCATCGAGCCGAGCAGCATCATCACGCCGTGGTCGCGCACGATCTCGCGCGAGAGCACCGCATGGAGGTGGCGCTGCAGCGACGGCAGCTCGCGTGCCATCTCCTCGATCAGGCCGTAGGGCATGACGCACACCTCGCAGTCCTCGAGCGCGGTCGCGGTGCCGTTGTGCGCGCCGGTGCCGATGCCGTCCAGGCCGAGCAGCTCGCCGCCCATGAAGAAGCCGGTGACCTGCTCGCGCCCCTCGTCGTCGACCACGCTGGTCTTGAAGAAGCCGGAGCGGATCGCGTAGACCGACTTGAACTCGTCGCCGGCGGCGAAGATCGACTCGCCGCGGCGCACCTTGCGCCGCGCATAGACGATGCCCTGGGCGCGCTCGAGGTCGTCGACGCACACGCCGCCGGGCAGGCACAGCTCGCGCAGGTTGCAGCTCGCGCAGGTGGCCTCGGGCTTGCGCGACGGATCGACGTTGTTCATGAAGTGCTCTTTCATGCGCGGCTTCAGCTGGACGACGGTTTGCATTGGCTCTCCTGGGCTTTGGCGGCCGCGGCCTCGCGGACGCGTCCGAATTCCTTGGTCTTGTCGAAAAAGCCGCGCGCACCGAGACGCTCGGCGAGCTGGCGATAGGGGTCGGCGGAGAAGTTGGACAGCATGTAGACGTCGATCTCGGGCGCCTTGGCGCGCAGCTCGCGCAGCACGTCGAAGCCGCCGCCTTCGGCGAGGCTGAGATCGAGGATCACCATTTCCGGGCGGCTCGCGAGGATCTCGCGCGTCGCCTGCGTTGCGCCGGCGGCGGCGCCCGCGACTTCGGCGCCGGGCACTTCGGCCAGCATCGCGACCAGGCGGCTGCGCACCGCGGCGGAGTCTTCGACGATGTAGATCTGCATGGCGCCAGTCTGGCGCC
>DASQYN010000515.1:0-3304 GCA_035639215.1 Burkholderiales bacterium | reverse complement strand
GCGGCTCCTGGCGCGGAGGCGCTCGAGCTGCGAAGCGATCTCGCTCCTCAGATAGCGCTCGAGCTCCGGCAGCCGCTCCGGGTTCTGGCTCTCGGTGGGAATCGCCACGCGGCGCGCGAGATCGGCTGCAAAGGCGCCGCTATCGAAGTATTCCTGCGCGGCGGCGATCGCCGACTGGCGCGTCACGAAGCCGGCCGGATCACTCGCTGCCAGCCGCCCGGGCACTCGCCGACGTCCGGGTAGTAGGCGCCTGCGTTGGGGCAGAAGATGTCGCCCTCGGTCTCGGGCGTCGGCGTGCCATCGAAGCGCTCTACGTACACCGTCCCCGGATCCCGATAGGGAACCGCATAGCCCGGCGCGTAGTAGCCGGGCGGATAGTAATAAGGGGGCGGGAAATACGGCCAATACGTTCCGCCGATGAAGAACGCGCTGCCGTGCGAGTAGGGATGATGGTAGTACCCGTGAGAGCCGTGGTAATGCGAAGCGCCGGCCGCGGCGGAACGGCCGCCATACCCGCCGTGGCCGCCGCTGCGTCCTGCCCAGCTGTCGTTGGCGAGCGCCACCGCAAGAAGGGCGCCGACGATCCAGGCAGCCGCGCGAATTCCCGTTGCCATGTCTGCTAGGACAGTCATTCCCCGGCGGTGTTTCGCTGCAGGAAATCGCGCAGCCGCCGCGCGTACTCGTCGTAGCGAGCGCGGTCCTGATCCTTTAGCCGCGCGAGCTCGTCGAGCCATCCCTGTAGCGTTCCCGCGCCATCCGAGAACTTCCCCTCCTCGACCGCCGAAACCACCTTTGCGCGCGTCTCCTCGTACTTCTCGATCGAGCGCTGCTCGACGGCCGACAGCTTGCCGAGCTTCACGTGCTCGAGCATCAGGTCCATCACCTCCTGCATCCGCCCCAGCTGCTTGCCGTAGCTGCCCGCCCGCGATAGCACGTGGTTCTCCACCGCGGCGTCGCCTTCGTTGATGGTGACGTTGAACTGCGGGTTGATGAAGCGCTGCCAGTCCGTGATCGGGCTGACGTTGAAGTTCTTGAACCAGGGAAAGAGATCGAATGCGGCGGCCATGGGTTCCTCCTGTCTAGACATCCACCTCGAAGCGCGAATCAGCGGGGCGTCTGCGGCCCGACCGTCAAGCGGCGCATGCGCCGGCGCTGGCCGTGGTAGTCGTTCACCGCGTTGTGCTGCGTACAGCGGTTGTCCCAGATCGTGAGCGTGCCCGGCTCCCAGCGCACGCGGCACGTGAACTCGGGACGTGTCTGGTGCGCCTGGAGCCAGTCGATGAGCGGCCGGCTTTCCTCGTCGCTCATGTTCCTGAAGCGCACGGTGTGGCTGCGGCTCACGTAGAGCGCCTTGCGCGCGGTCTCGGGATGCGTGCGCACCACCGGGTGCTCGGCCTCGTAGCGCTCGGCGTTCTCGATGTCGTGCAGCTTCATGGCGTTGATCGTCTTGTGCATCTGGTGGCGGCCGCCGCCGTGCTTGAGGCCGGCGCTGTTCACGCCGACCAGTCCCTCGAGCAGGCGCCGCATCCCGTCCGAGAGGGCGTCGTAGGCGGCGCTCGAGCTGGCGAAGAGCGTGTCGCCGCCGTGCGTCGGCGTCTCCACCGCATAAAGCAATGTGGCGAGCGGTGGCTGCGCAAGGTACGTGGTGTCGCTGTGCCAGTTGCCGCCGAAGTTGACCGTCTCGGCTTCCTCCTTCACCACCTCGAAGATGTAGGGGTAGCCGTCGAGGCCGGTGACGAACGGATAATGGCAGGGCTCGCCGAAGCGCGCGCCGACGCGCATCAGGTCGTCCGGCCCGAGCGACTGGCCGCGGATCGCCAGCACCGCGTGGCGCAGGAACGCCTCGTGGAGCCGGCGCCAGCCCGCGTCGTCGAGCGCCTTGAGCGAGATCCCCCGGATCTCCGCGCCCAGCGCCCCGGCGAGCGGTTGGATGTCCACGGCGAAAGTCTAGCCCTTATCATCCCCGGATGACCAAGAGACTCGCCTTCGTCGGCGCGGGGGCGCTCGGCGGCTACGTCGGCGGCAGCCTTGCCCAGCTCGGCCACGACGTTACCTTCATCGATCCGTGGCCTGCGCAAGTCGAGGCCATCCGCGCAGGGCGTCTCGAGCTCGACGGTATGACCCCGGAAGAGCGCTTCACGGTGAGGAAGGCGAAGGCGCTTCACATCACCGAAGCCCAGTCGCTCGCCAGGCAACCGGTCGACGTCGCCTTCGTCGCGGTGAAGTCCTACGACACCGGCTGGGCGACCGCGCTCATCGCGCCCTACCTTTCGCCGCAGGGCTTCGTGGTGTCGCTGCAGAACTGCATGAACGAGGAGACCATCGCCGGCATCGTCGGCTGGGGGCGCACCGTCGGCGTCGTCGCCTCGCTGATCAGCGTCGATCTCTACGAAGCCGGCCGCATCCGCCGCACGGTGCCCAAGGGCGGCGACCAGCACACGGTCTTTCGCATCGGCGAGCCGCACGGCCGCATCACGCCCCGCATCGAGGAGCTGGTGAGCTGGTTTCGCGGAATAGACAGCGCGAAAGCGACGAACAACCTCTGGGGAGAGCGCTGGACCAAGCTCGTGCAGAACGCCATGAACAACCCCATCACCTCGGCGACCGGCCTGACCACGCCCGCCTGCATGGCCGACCCCGCCATCCGCCGCTTTTCCCTGCAGGTCGCCGGCGAAGGCATCCGCGTCGGCCAGGCCCTCGGCTTCCAGCTGGAGAAGATCCGCGGCATCGAAGCCGACGTGCTCGCGCGCGCCGCCGAAGGCGACAAGCCGGCCCTCGACCGCTTCGAAAGCGCGATGGTCCCGAGAGCGGGGGCCAATTCGCGCGGCGACATCCAGCGGCCGTCCATGGCGCAGGACATCCTGAAAGGCCGCCGCACCGAGATCGAGGCGATGAACGGCTTCATCGCCCGCAAGGGCGCCGAGCTTGGCATCGCGACGCCGGCGAACCTGAAGATCACCGAGCTCGTGACGAAGATCGAGCGCGGCGCACTCAAGCCCTCGCCTTCGCTGCTAGGCGCTTAAATGGGGACAGACCCTATTTTTCTCATCTAGAACCCAGTGACCCTTTCCTTCCATCCGCTGCACCCGCTTTTCGCCGCGGAATTCACCGGCGTCGACTTACGGACTATCGAGGATCGAGCGACGCTCGACGAGATCCGCGCCGGCCTGGACAAGTACGCCGTGCTCGTCTTCAGAGACCAGCGCTTCACCGACGCCGATCAGCTCGCCTTCGCACGGCGCTTCGACGGCGAGCTGCACGCGAAAACCGGTTCCTCGGTCCTCGGCAAGAATCGCTTCGGCGA